>NZ_JBTYKD010000083.1:0-40303 GCF_054880495.1 Nostoc sp. | reverse complement strand
AACAGAAATAATTGGAATAACTGCCGGGAATAATGTTGAACCGTTTGAAGATTGGAACCAAGATTGGAGTAAGTTTTGCCCTGAGTTTGGCAACTATGACCACGATTGGTATAATCTCCTACCAAAGCACCAATGATCTAATTGAAACTTCGCGCCAAGAAAATCATAGCTACCAGGTGTTAAGTGAGCTTGA
This sequence comes from Nostoc sp., assembly GCF_054880495.1. Classification (NCBI taxonomy): domain Bacteria; kingdom Bacillati; phylum Cyanobacteriota; class Cyanophyceae; order Nostocales; family Nostocaceae; genus Nostoc; species Nostoc sp. The sequence continues at coordinate 40,110 of NZ_JBTYKD010000083.1, read as the reverse complement.
AGACCTCAACTTGCAAGTGACAAATGCTGAAACTGGGCAACGTGGTTACGTTATTACTGGAAAACAAAGCTATTTAGAACCTTATAATGCTGCTACTCAAGTACTGGCTCAAAAAGTTAATGAACTTCAGAGGTTAACAGCAGATAACCCCAACCAACAGAGTCGGCTTGATGTTTTACAGCCACTAATCGCTCAAAAGCTGGCTGAACTTCAAGAAACTATTGCCTTGCGTCAAAACCAAGGCTTTGAAGCTTCTCAGAAGGTCGTTCTGACAGACCGGGGCAAGGAGCTAATGGTTGAAATCCGCAAAGTTATCGAAACGATGAAAATTGAGGAGGATACACTACTCAAACAGCGCTCTGAGAAGGCACAAGCAGCTGCTCGGCAAACGATCGCTAGGATTGTCTATAGTATCCCTGTATTTTCTTTGCTCTTAGCTTTGATCGGATTCGCCTTGACCCGAAATATCTCAGTACCGCTCAAGCAAGTTTCTGATTTGGCAGAAAAAATGGCGGATGGGGATTTATCCGTGACTTTACCAGATAGCGATCGCCAAGATGAAATTGGCGTATTGACGCGCACCTTCAACCAGATGATCGTTAATTTGCGAAACACAACTCAAAAAAATGACGACCAAAACTGGCTAAAGTCTAACTTAGCTGAATTTACCCAGATGCTCCAAGGGCAGCGAAATCTAAAAAGTGTGTCTCGGATGATATTGTCGAATTTAGCACCACTAGTTGGAGCATCGCAAGGCGTTTTTTATGCGATGGAATCTATAGACGACGATCCTGTACTAAAGTTGTTGAGTAGTTATGCTTATAAAGAGCGGAAAAACGTAGCAAATCAGTTTCGCTTGGGTGAGGGATTGGTGGGACAATCCGCCCTAGAAAAACAAAGAATCCTGCTGACCCAAGTTCCTAATGACTATATCCGCATCACTTCTGGCTTAGGTGAAGCTTCACCGCTAAATATTATTGTCTTACCTATACTATTTGAGACGCAGGTGAATGCCGTAATTGAACTTGCCTCTTTTGGGTCTTTTAAGGAATTGCACTTGACATTTTTAGAGCAATTGAGTGAAATTCTGGGTGTCTTTTTAAATAACATTGCCTCACAATTCCAAACTCAGCAACTACTTCAAGAGTCTGTTGCTTTAACAGAAGAACTGCAAACTCAGCAAGAAGAACTACAACAAAGCAATCAACGTCTCGAAGAACAGGCGCACGAGTTGGAGGAATCACAATTTCTTGTGAAGCAGTCTAACGAGGAATTACAACAACTAAATGAGGATTTAGAAGAAAAGGCAGAATTGTTAGAAGCTCAAAATCAGGAAGTTGCCCGCAAGAACCAGCAAGTTGAGCGGGCGAGGCAGTCTTTGGAAGAGAAAGCGGAACAACTGGCCTTGTCTTCCAAATATAAGTCAGAATTTCTGGCGAATATGTCCCACGAGCTGCGGACACCGCTAAATAGCCTGTTAATTTTAGCAAGGCTGCTAGCAGATAACTCTCTTAGCAATTTAACCGACAAACAGGTAGAGTACAGCCGGACTATTTACTCAGCTGGGACTGATTTGCTAGAGTTGATCAATGACATTTTAGATTTGGCAAAAATTGAGTCGGGTACTATGTGGCTCGATATTGAGGAAATTGTTCTTGCAGATTTGGAGACATCTTTGGAGCAGACTTTCCGACAAGTTGCCTACAATAAAGAACTCAGTTTTACTATTCAACTAGATGAGAAGTTACCCCCGACAATTTATAACGACTCCAAACGTCTGCAACAAATATTGAAAAATCTCCTGTCTAACGCCTTTAAGTTTACGGAACAGGGAGGCGTAAAGTTACAAATTGACATGGCAACTGAGGCAGACGAAGTTGATAATCCGATGATTGCCTTTGGAGTTAGCGACACGGGTATAGGCATTCTAGCCGAGAAGCAGAAGATTATTTTCGAGGCATTTCAACAGGCAGATGGCACAACCAGCCGCAAGTATGGGGGAACTGGCTTAGGCTTGTCCATCAGCCGCGAATTGGCTCAACTGTTGGGAGGGAGAATTGAATTAGTCAGCCAACCAGGACAAGGAAGTGCCTTCACCCTTTACTTGCCCAGGCGACAGGAAAACAATGGCCAAAATATTCTCACCACATCACCTTCTGAGCCAATCAGCTCTATCGGCAGAGCATCGATCATCAAAGAGTTGCCAATGGTCGAAAGCAGACACACAAATCTAGACACATCTGCATCTGCGAAAGTACTTAGTAGCTTCCCCAGCGAAATTCCAGACGACCGGGAAATAATTCAACCGGGCGATCGCATTTTGCTAATTATCGAGGATGACGATAAATTCGCCCGCATCTTAGTAGATATGGCACGTCAGCAGGGCTTTAAAACCATCGTTTCTTTACAAAGCAAACAAGGTCTAGCATTAGCGCAGCAAGTTAAACCCAATGCAATTATGCTAGATATCCAGATGCCAGAGATGGATGGTTGGACGGTGCTGGATCGTTTGAAGCATAACCCAAATACTAGACATATCCCAGTACACATACTTTCTGTTGATGAAAAGCAACAACGGGGATTAAACTTAGGAGCGATTACCTATCTCCAAAAACCCGTTTCTCCAGAAGCGCTAACTCAGGTATTGAGTGAAATTAAAGGCTTTATTGATCGTCAGGTAAAAACTCTCCTGATCGTAGAAGATGACCCCGTACAAGCCCAAAGTATTATCGAACTGATTGGTAATGGTGATGTCCAGAGTACAGCAGTGGGTACAGGGGCAGAAGCACTTTTGATTTTGCGATCGCATCACTTTGATTGTATGGTATTGGATCTCGGCCTGCCCGATATGAGCGGGTTTACACTAATTGAGCAGATCAAGCTTGAACCCAGACTTTTGAAACTGCCGATCATCGTCTATACTGGCAAAGAACTCAGCCGACAAGAAGAAACCCAACTGCGGGGACTAGCAGAGACAATTATTATTAAAAATGTGCGATCGCCAGAGCGGTTGTTAGATGAAACTGCCCTGTTTTTGCATCGGGTGCAAGCAAATTTGCCCCCACCAAAGCGTCAAATGTTAGAGCAACTACATCAAACAGACCCGGTGCTGGCTAATCGGAAAATTTTAATTGTAGACGATGACCTGCGAAATATTTTTGCCCTGACCAGCTTTTTAGAAAGCTATCAAATGCAAGTACTATTTGCCGAAAATGGCAGAGATGGCATAGATACGCTACAAACTAATTCTGACATTAATATAATTTTGATGGATGTGATGATGCCGCAAATGGATGGTTACGAAACCACCCGCGCCATCCGTCAGCAACAACAGTTTCGCTCACTACCAATAATTGCTTTAACTGCCAAAGCCATGCCAGGCGACAAGGAAAAGTGCATCGAAGCTGGAGCTTCTGACTACATCACCAAACCTGTAGATACTGAGCAACTGCTTTCACTACTTCGGGTTTGGCTCTATCGGTAAGGACGCGGTAGGGGCACAGCATGCTGTGCCCCTACGACAGATGTGGTTCAAATACATGAAAATTGCTCTCCGCTTCCAGTCACAGCAGCAGCCCGTGATTAGGCTATTAAATAATTCGTAATTCGTAATTCGTAATTCGTAATTCGTAATTCGTAATTCGTAATTAAAGACATTTTCAGACGGGGATTTAAACCCCGACTGAAACTGGCGCTACGTGTATACGTAGGGGTCTTAAACCCTTTTATTTACGATAATTTATGCTGTTTTTTTGGGCGCAGCCATCGCTAAAACTAAACATCATGGGAAGCTTACGGCGAAATAGCTACAATTGCTACGCACCTCCCCGCAATTTATCCAACACGCTTCTATCTTCTAATGTCGAAGTATCCCCAGATACCTCTTCTCCAGCAGCTAGATTCCGCAATAAGCGGCGCATAATCTTACCCGATCGCGTTTTCGGCAAAGCGTCTGTAAAGCGAATTTCTCCCGGACGCGCGATCGCACCAATTTCTTTGACAACGTGCTGTTTGAGTTCTCTACTCAGTTCCTCACTTCCCTGATAACTGCCTTCTAAAGTTATAAAAGCAACTATTTCTTCACCCTTGAGTTCATCCGGTTTACCCACTACCGCCGCTTCTGCAACTGCTGGGTGAGAAACCAAGGCTGATTCTACTTCCATTGTACCGAGGCGATGTCCTGATACATTCACTACATCATCCACCCGACCCATTACCCAGAAGTAGCCGTCTTCATCAAGTCTTGCGCCATCACCAGCAAAGTAAATATAGTTACCATCCTTGGGAGGAATATGTTCCCAATAGGTGCGTCGGAAGCGTTCTGGATCGCCGTAGACTGTCCGCATCATTCCTGGCCAAGGATGTCGCACCGCTAGATAACCGCCTTCCTTATTGGGTACGGTGTTTCCTGATAAATCTACGATATCTGCGATAATTCCAGGGAAGGGAAGAGTTGCTGAACCGGGTTTGGTAGGAATTGCTCCTGGTAGTGGTGTAATCATGATACCGCCGGTTTCTGTTTGCCACCAAGTATCAACAATTGGACAGCGATCGCCACCAATTACTTTGTGATACCACATCCAAGCTTCTGGGTTAATCGGTTCGCCGACGCTTCCCAGCAAACGCAATGAAGACAGGTTTCGCGCATTCGGATGTTGTTCACCCATCTTAATAAATGCGCGAATTGCCGTAGGTGCAGTATAAAAAATATTAACGCCATATTTTTCAATTACATCCCATGTACAACCAGGATTAGAAGCACGGGACACACCTTCATACATCAACGTTGTTGCACCGTTGGAAAGGGGACCGTAGACAATGTAGCTGTGTCCCGTAATCCAACCTACATCAGCAGTACACCAATATACATCTGTATCTTGCAGATCGAATATCCACTTGGTGGTTATATGGCTATATAAATTATAACCAGCAGTTGTATGTACTACACCCTTCGGTTTGCCAGTGCTGCCAGAAGTGTACAGGACAAATAGCATATCTTCGCTGTCCATCGGTTCGGCGGGACAATCGGCTGATGCACCTTTTTGTAAATCATGCCACCAATGATCGCGTCTCCCTAACTGCATATAAGTTTCTTGTCCAGTACGCTTGACAACTAGGACATTTTCGACGGTGGGAACAGCACCATCAGCTAAGGCTTTATCTACCTGTTCTTTGAGAGGAACGATCGCATCTTTGCGCCAACCACCATCAGCTGTGATTACCAGTTTAGCTTGAACATCAATTAAGCGATCGCGCAAAGCCTCGGCACTAAAACCACCAAATACTACAGTGTGGGGTGCGCCAATTCTCGCACAAGCTAACATAGCGATCGCAGCTTCGGGAATCATTGGCAGATAAATACCAACGCGATCGCCTTTTTTTACACCTAGTTGCTTCAATACATTGGCGAACTGGCAAACTTCCCGGTGCAGTTGGGAGTATGTGAGGGTACGCGAATCACCTGGTTCTCCTTCCCAAATCAATGCTGCTTTATTTTTGCGCCAAGTAGTGAGGTGTCTGTCAAGGCAATTGTAAGAAATATTAATCTTGCCGCCAACGAACCACTTAGCAAAAGGTGGCTGCCAATCTAATACTGTATCCCATTTTTGGAACCATTCTAATTCGGTTTCAGCCAAATCTGCCCAAAATTGCTGCGGATCGGCTTTGGCTTGAGCGTAGATACGCTGATAGTCATCCAAGCTTTTGATATGGGCGTTTTTTGAGAAGTCCGAACTAGGATGAAAGAGGCGGTTTTCTTGTAGGATTGATTCTATAGTTGGTTGAGACATAGTTATTTTGTTAGCACTGCGGGTAATATAAGTAGTGAGGCTGTCAGAAAATACATCGAAGATCGAATTATTCACGCTGCTCTACTTAGTCTAGCCACCATCCCCCGATAAATTTAGCTGCCCATAGACATTGATATTAAATGTAAATTGAATATCCATGTGGTTGCTCGTATATCCTGTGGGCAAAGGTGCAAAAGGTGCAGCTCTTTGTATAGCGTTGAGTGCCGCTTTATCAGTGAGGCTGAATCCAGAAGTTTGTGCGAGATCGAGATTGCTTAGTTGCCCGGAACGGTTAATAGTGAAGTTAAGCACTGTTCGCCGGGAAGACTGGCTCACTTCTGGTAACCATTGCTGCTTGACTCGTTGCTGAAGTTGGTTTAAGTAAGAGGTGATATCTATATTTTGACTGCTGGCATCAATCCCAGAAGTGGCTTGGCGATCGCGATTGGAATTAGGTAAGGCTGCCAGATAATCACCGCTAAAATTCCGACTAGATACACCCACAGTACCACCCAGCAAGCTTGCTCCACCTGTTTTCCGAGATGAATGAGCTTGAGACCGTGTTTGCCCACTATTTAATCTAGTTCCCGACTGGCCTAAGTTCTTAGGATTGGGTACTGGTGGTATAGTTGCAGGTGCGTAGGCGTTGGCGTAGCCCCTCGTAGACATCGCTGTTTTTCGTGCTAGGGCTGGCGATGGTGTAATATTAGGCACTACTGCTATTTTTTTTGGCTTGAGTGCTGGTGAGCTAATCGCAGGTGCGATCGCTATTGGCTGTGGTTTGAGTGCTAGTGATCTAATCGCAGGTGCGATCGCTATTGGCTGTGGTTTGAGTGCTAGTGATCTAATCGCAGGTGCAATCACTGTTGGCTGTGGCTTGACTGCTGGTGATCTAATCGCAGGTGCGTAGGCGAAGCCCGTCCTAGAAATCGCTATTGGCTGTGGCTTAGGTGCTAGTGATCTAATCGCAGGTGCGCTCGCTGTTGGCTGTGGCTTAGGTGCTGGTGATTTAATCGCAGGTGCGCTCGCTGTTGGCTGTGGCTTAGGTGCTGGTGATTTAATCGCAGGTGCGATCGCTATTGGCTGTGGCTTGGGTGCTGGTGAGCTAATCGCAGGTGCGATCGCTGTTGGCTGTGGCTTGGGTGCTGGTGATTTAATCGCAGGTGCTTCGGCCAAGCCCGTTGTAGACATCGCTGTTGGCTCTGGCTTGGGTTGTTGAGGAGATAGATTTGGTGATTCCGCTTTCTGTTGCCTTGGTTCTGGTTGCAATACCTTTGCTGGAGATAAAGCTGTTAAGTCAAGAGGACTCTTGCTAGAGGCTTTATGTGCATCGGAATTAGTTGACTTTACAGCCGAAACAGGTCTTTTCGGTAAAGCTTTACCACCTGCAATTGAATCTTTAGTAGCCCGAAATGAGGTTTTTTGGGGTATGTGTGTTTCATTAGGATAAACTTCAACTACCTCAACTGGAATTTCTTCCTTAGGCTCAGGCGTAAAAGCTCTGAGCCAATATTTGCTCCCAATCATTAAAGTAGAGTGTAGGAGGATTGAAATAACTAGACCTTGGAGCATCTGCCCTGGACGCACGCTCCGATAACGCTGAAATTCATGAGAAAAAGCCATATTATTATGCTTTCGCGTGATAGATAACAGCTTCAACACTGTTGAGTTATTTTTAATTCATTCAGCACTCCTGAAAATATCAGTAAGTGTGTGTTGTCTGTCTCAAGTATTAATGTGGATATAGGCACAGTACAATAACTTGCATTACAGGAACTACTGATGAACCGCTCGAAAATAATTGCCATTCTTACAGGTGCGATTTCGATCATTTTAGCGATCGTCTACCTCATCCTAGTTCAACTGCTGGACTATCGGGACATGAAACCCGCTCCCATCAGCCAATTTGACCAAGCCCCTGCGATTATTTCTGATTATTGGCAGATTGACAAAATAACCGAAGTGTAAATTAGATTTAGCAACACGCGGTAGGGGCAGATGCGCTTACCCTGTGTTCAGAAGTCGAGTGTTTCTATAAAATTTCTTTGAGAAAAATCAAAATTTTAAACTTGATTGCGATAATACGTTTAGCTAACTCAAACCTGTTTATCCTAAGAGTGTTAAAGTTCCCCGTACTACAAGCGAGTAGGGTCAATGACTGCTTTATTACCAGATAATTTGATCAGTTCCTCAAGCACTCATACTCTAGATATAGCTAGGCAAGAGTATCAATATAACTACACCCATATTCCATCTATTGCTATGGTGGATCAGCTTTCTGTTGCGGAAGAGTTCGCCACTAACTGGTATTTTTTATTAGCCCAGCAGTTACGAGTTATTTTTATTAATACCCTGATCGTCAACCGAGGCAATCAGGGTTCTAAATCGATTCGTGATGATGTCGAAAAGTTTATTTTAGAAGCCTTGCTCAAGGGAGCAATCCCAGTCCGAATCAGTATTCTGGCGAGAATCCTACAAATTATCCCCCAGTTTTTACTTAAAGCGATATCCAAGGATGTTAGAGAACTCGACGATCTTTTTTTTCATATTCTTAAAGAAAACGGACTTGTGATCCTTAGAGATACTCTAAATCGGGTAATTACGCTTTTATATGAAGGACAGCCCACAGGACACGCAACCAGTCTCAAGGACTACGAAAATTTGTTTCGGGTGATTGGTGTACCAGCGATCGCCAAAACTTACCACGAAGATGAAGTATTTGCCTACATGCGAGTAGCTGGCTACAATCCCGTGATGATCGAGCGAGTAACCACTCCAGGCGATCGCTTCCCAGTCACAGACGAACATTACCAAGGAGTGATGGGAAATGACGATTCATTAGCAGCAGCCGGACTTGAAGGAAGGCTCTACTTAGCTGACTATAAAATGTTAGACGGTGCGATCAACGGTACATACCCGAATGAGCAAAAATATGTCTATGCTCCCCTAGCACTGTTTGCCTTACCCAAAGGCTCAGACTCCACCCGTCTATTGCGTGCGATCGCCATTCAATGCGGTCAAACCCCAGGATCAGATTATCCCATTATTACCCCTAACTCCGGTAAATACCCTTGGCTATTTGCCAAAACAATTGTCCAAATAGCAGATGCCAACTTCCACGAAGCGATTACTCATCTAGCAAGAACTCACCTGTTTGTTGGTGCTTTTGCGATCGCAACCTATCGACAACTGCCGCTTACTCATCCTCTAAGAATTCTGCTGCACCCGCATTTTGACAGCACCTTAGCAATTAACGATGCCGCCCAACGGATTCTCATTGCTCCAGGCGGTGGCGTCGATAGATTACTCTCAGCATCAATCGATAACGCTCGCGTTTTCGCAGTGCTTGGGTTACAAAGCTATGGTTTCAATAGTGCCATCTTACCCAAGCAATTCCAACAGCGCGGTGTGGATGATCCCAACCTATTGCCTGTTTATCCTTACCGCGATGATGCACTATTAGTCTGGGATGCCATTACTAAATGGGTTTCAGACTACCTCAACCTTTATTACATCACAGATGAAGACATTCAGCAAGACCCAACCCTGCAAGCTTGGGCAGCCGAAATCTCAGCTTATGATGGTGGTCGCATCCGCGATTTTGGCGAAGATGGGAGCATCAAAACGCGGAATTACCTAATTGATGCCACTACACTGATTATTTTCACTGCTAGCGCTCAACACGCAGCCGTTAACTTTCCGCAAAAAGATTTGATGAGTTATGCCGCAGCCATACCAACGGCAGGTTATTTACCAGCCTCAACTCTCAAAAGAGAAATTACTGAGCAAGACTACCTCAATTTGCTCCCCCCCTTAGATCAGGCGCAACGGCAATACAACATACTCAGCTTGTTGGGGTCTGTATACTACAACAAACTAGGCGAATATCAGCAAGGATACTTTACAGACCAGAAAGTAAAACCATTGTTACAAGCATTCCAGAATAATCTTCAGCAGGTAGAAGACACCATCAAGCAACGTAATTTGCACCGTCCATCTTATGAATATCTGCTTCCTTCTAAAATTCCTCAGAGCATCAATATCTAAATTGGGGACAAGGGGATGAGGGAGATGACGGAGATGACGGAGATGACGGAGATCAAGGATCAAGAGGAAAATAATAAGCACTCTCAATGCCCAATGACTCAAAGTAAATATTATGACACTTAAAGATAAAGTTCTCAAAGGTCACGATCACCAGCTATGGCTTGCACCTATACTAGCCAAAGTAGGTTATGACACTGCGATCGGCAAGCTTCTACGCTTGATTTTCTATTACATGGATGCCTTAATCATGCTCAACGCATGGCGAGACTTTCTCTACATCCGTAAGGACAATATTGGAGACAAGTATTTTGCAGTAGACCAAGCAATTATGCATTCCTCTCACACCCAAGTGAGGGAACTAATGCAAACCCAACCACAACTGCGGGGAAATGATTTAGGCATCATCAGAATATTAGCTCCTAGTTACCTACTCGATAATCCTCTGAGCTTGGGGACGAACGGTAACGAACACACAGGACTCCGTACTGTGTTCTTACAAGCCTTACCAGAACCATCAGAGCAGATAGACTTTTTAGGCTATCTAGTTGAGCAAAGCCTGTTAGAGGCTGCTAGACAGGGCAAATTACACATCGGCAACGATTTGCCAAAGATCATGCTGTCGATTTTGCACCAACTGGTTTTTCAGATATCTTTATCTGAGAAAGAAATCACAGCATCAAGTAATTACATTAAAGGTATGCCTCTAGCATCCTTGCCAAATTTTATTAGCAAGTATCTACTAGCAATATTAACAGCGCCAAAAATTCACCATCGTCAGCATTTAACCAAGCGATATCAACAATCTCCCAAATGGGCATCTTACTTTGAAACAGGCGCTCAGTATCAGTTGAACGAACACCAAATAGCTAATAGCCTTTTCGATATGATTCATCTTGCCGGTACTGCTGGCACGAGTGGGCTTTTGGGATCTGTTATTGGTGTTTTATGCTTGGATAATGCCCTCAGAAATAATGTAGTGTCAGAAGTCAATGCAGTTTGGAATGGCAAGGAAAGTTTAAACCCAGACGCTCTAGAACAGTCAACACTTCTCAATCAAGTGATTCTGGAAACGGCTCGTCTCTATCCACCTGTGCGATTTGTTAGCCAACTCACCACTGAAGCGGGTGAAGTTGAGATTGCAGAACAAAAATGTCCATTCCAAAAAGGTACTCGCTTGCTTGGCTCTATTTTTACAGCTAATCGGGATGTCAATAGATATCAAAATCCAGATGATTTTGACGTAACACGGAATTTTTCCGATATCTTATCTTGGAACGGCGAAGGGCATGAGCGAGCCTGTCCTGGTAAATCCTTATCAATTGGCTTTATCAAGATTTTCTGTTTACATCTGTTCAAGAACTATCAATGGGACTCAATTACAGAAGTCAAGTGGGATTTTGAAAAAGTGACTGCCGTTACTCCTAATAGTTTAGTGTTACAAGGTTTTGCTCAACGATTGTGAGTGCTAAGTTGGTAATTATTATGGCTTTTTGAGTTTGTCTTAGTACAACATTTAATTAATTTGTAGCGAATTCTCCGCGTACCTCTGCGACGGCAGTCGCTTCAAGTCGGGAAACCCGCCCAACGCGCTGCCTCCCCTTTGCGTTTAAATTTAAACCCTAAATTTGCCAAGATTTTACGCAGCACTGACTTAGTTAAAAATTACAAATTAGTATGACTGAATTAATCGAGAAAAAACAACTCAATAATATTGCAACCTGGATGATTCCAATCAAACAAACAAACTTGCCATCTGTCCTTAAGGGTGTGTTTTTTTTGGATGGCAATCCACTGCCAGATACTTGCATCACTATGTACAATTTAGAATGGGATACACACAACAGAACTTTGCTATTACCAGTCTTTGCACCGTTGCAGTGGACTTTTCATAACTCGATTACTGGTTGGATATTACTACGTTTAGTTCAATGGTTTGAGGTAAGTTACAAAATTCAGTTTGAAGATGAAACTTTGCAGCAAGCTCAAATCATACCTATTTTACTAGGAATACCAATTTCAACATCGATTGTAAATTTTACAATGTCCCAAGACAAAAATTCTCTCAATGGAGATATTTGGCACAGAAAAAACCTTTGGTTCAGCGGACTTTCTCGCGCTGGTGACTATACTCTCCGTAGGGTTGTTGATGAAGAGGGTCATTATACTCCGGCTTTTAACGATATGCTCCCCAGAGTTACAAATGAGTGTTTAGTAATTGGAATAAACTCAACAGACAACGCCTCTAGTAATATTAGTAAGAACCAATTGGTCAGGTAAAAGAATGCAGTAGTAATCCCGACAGTGATATCTAAATTTGCTTATTGTCTCATAAAATACTTTCATTACTTACCTTCGGAAGGTGAGCAGATGCAGTTATTAAGCGATATACTTAACCTAAGTTGTCAAGGAAAATAGACATGACGAACTCTCCTGATAAAAAGAATCTGGCAGATAATCAACCGTATAAAATTTATGAATTTAATAAAAATAACCAAGAAAAAATATCTGGTTATTTAGTAGTTAGTACTGCAAAACTCAATGTTGAGACAGAAGAATCTAACGAATATTTATCAAAAGTTATTAATCAAAACTTTTTTAATATTAATGATGGACAAGCTGAACCTTCAGCCGAAGAGATGCTTGAGAAAATTGCTGAAAGCTTACAATCAAGCCCAGAACCAGAAATTATTATAAATATTCATGGATATAGTTCGACACCATCAGATACAGAGACAGGCTGCAAAAAGATTTATGAATATGTTAATACACATATTCAGCAACCAAATAAGTATATTTTTATAGGATATAGATGGCCTGCTGAAAATCCCATAAAAACAGATGAATCTGGTTCCTTTGGGCAAAAGCTAATCAACGCCCTATATTCTCTACCAACTTTACTAGCTATCAATTTAGTTGTGGGACTAACAATTAGTATATGGTCTACCATAGTTTTGTTGTTCCTAAATATTTTGAGTAATGGCGCTGTGCACTTTTTCACCGTGTTATTAATTTTATCTGGCATTGTATCTTCAATTATTTTTACATTAATTATTCTCAGAATATCTACTTATTTTCGTGATACCTATAGAGCGGTTAATTATGGTGTAATAGACTTAGTTGAATTTATCAGACAGCTTGATGCTAGAGTAAAATTATCGCATAATAAACGCATTAAGCTATCATTTATTAGTCATAGTATGGGGTGTTTTGTAGTTACAGATGTAATTCGTATCCTCTCTGATGTTTTTGACGTTGAATCTATTAATAAAGAACCTAATTCAGATATTGGCAATGTATTTCGCTTAGGCAGACTTGTGCTAGTTGCACCTGATATTCCTGTAGAAACCATCTTGCCAGGACGAGCTAATTTTCTTCGTTCTTCTTTACGTCGGTGTGAAGAAGCTTATATCTTTTGTAATGAGGGAGACTTAGCGTTACGAATTACCTCCACTGCTGCAAATTACTTTAGTTTCCCTGCGCGAACTCGTATAAGTGGCTACAGGCTTGGTAATATCACAGTTAAGCATTTCAACAACAAAAATGATACAGTTGGTCACACACCCAGATATGGAGTTGTGAATTTTCACAAACAAGACTATGAGAAAGATTACACACTCGATAAACCTTATAACTATTTAGAAATTCGTTCTTCTAGTAGCGAACATAGAAGACTTGAAGAGATAACTGAAATTTCCGAAAATGAGGTTCAACCCGCAGATTTATTTACATATTTTGACTGTACAGATTATAAAGATGATCGAAGTCTTCAGATAGGAGTTGTTAGTTCTGCCCTCCAACAGCCAGCGATAAATTTTGGGAATTATATTTTACTAACTTTGGCATTTATTCGGAAGTCTATTAACAATAGAGATCCTCAAGGTGTTGATACCCACACAGGCTATTTTGAAGGTGGTTTTAGTCAAAAAGCTATCTACGAACTAGCTTTTTTAGGATTTCAGGGATTTTTAAAATCTTTATCAATTCAGGGAGATAAGGAAGCTCAAATTCGCGCTTTTTCTCAAAAATGCCAGGAAAAGCAAATTCAAGTCATTCTTGCACCGCAAATTTATCAACAAAAGACTCAAGATTAGACGAGACGGATCAACAGTCGCACTGTCATAACGTGAGTTCGATTAAGCTCAATTCTCAATTGAGAGCATGGCAGATATATTGGTGGATTTAGTGTGAGTATGCCTTTGGATATACTCATATATGAATATGCTTTATCGCTCTCATCTCAGCAATTAGATGGTTGTAAAGAGATTTACCTGAGTGTTTTAATGATATTAAAAGATTACTTATATGTCAGCCTATTCTTAATAGGCAACCCAGTAATTTTTGTAAATTAATAATTTCTACCTAAGTGGCAATTTTAAATGATGCAAAATACATTAGTTGATAAAACCTTCCGTGACAGCGATGGCAAAATAGTTTTAGCTCAGATGCCAAATCTACCACTTATTGTTTGGATAGTAACCAGTTTACTAGCTCTAATTTTTACGAGTGGTAAAGTAAATGTACTGTTAGAACTACTGGCAAATGGCTCCTTGTTTACTTGGGCTTGGCTGGAATTATTTCAAGGCGTCAATTATTTTCGCAGAGCCTTAGGTCTTGCCGTATTAATTGGTATTATCGTATTAAAAATTAATAGTGATAACGGACTCACCAATTAAACAAAATTATTTATATATCTTCGGCGAGAACTTCCATAATCGTCTGACTATTCATCCCACACTCATCGAGATAGATAACTTTCACCAAATTTTAAATTTTGGACTTCGGCATGAGCGCTCACGCCGAAGTCTAAAATCCAAAATTGTATGACTGTAGGCTGCGATCGCACCGAACACATTTTGCAAGTTGAGTTTCAAAGTGGAGATGCTTATCAGTACTTAGGCGTAGACGAGGATACTTGGGAAGATTTACATTCCTTTGATTCAATTGCCAGCTTTTTCAATCAAGATATTAAAGGTAGATATGACTGCGATCGTCTAGATAATCCAGATTATACTATTAAGTAAGAACTCCATGTAGGGTTTTTAATAATTCTTGTGTTGTCTAAGGTTTGGGTAAAAAAGCTGTACGTTCAGATGTTTTGTCGGTTGGTACTTGTTCACTTGTTGCAAGCCCACTGACAACAATAATTGCTAATAACGGATTGATATTTTGTAATGTGCGAATCTCTTGCCAAATGTTTCAAGATTTGTAATTTTACATCCATAGCCCTACTTACCTTTCCAGGTTTTCTTTTTTTATTCAGAATACCCGGAAAGTGACAGAAAAGGGATATGTTATGGAATCAATTCATCAAGTATAAATACTTATAAAAATAGACAATCTCTGGCGAGTAGTCCAAGCTTTTAAAAAGATTTAACAGTGATTTAACATTGGCAGGTTTATCGACTAAAAATCGTCAAAAAACAGAATAAATGACATTTTTTCCTTCTCTAGGATAGCTGTTTGCGATCGCAATCAATTTTTCAGCGCATAGATAGATTGACCTCACGAAGTTTAGTGAGATAATAGAGTTGTGAGGGACAGAACGGACGCAACTTGATTATTAAGGGGGAAAATTATGAAACTCCAGCTATTAGCGGCCATTGCCTTAGCAACTCCCCTATTTTTCACTAGCTCGGTTAGAGCCGGGAATCCTCAGGACTTACAAAAGCTGCTTTCAACTGGGGAATGTGTCAAGTGTGAACTATCGGGAGCTAACCTCAGTGGCGCTCATTTAATTGGTGCTGATTTGAGAGGCTCGAAGCTCCAAGGAGCCAACCTTGTAGGGGCTAACCTCGAAGGTGCTGACTTAACTGGTGCAAACTTGGCAGGTGCTAATCTAACATCGGCTTATGTAACCAATGTGAATATGAAGCAAACCAATCTCAACGGGGTAAATTTTACTCGCGCTACGATTAACGATTCTAATGTGTATCAAGCATCAATGAATGATCTCAATCTGACTGATGCGAAAATATATAATACTGGAATCGGTATTGGTGGAGAAGGAGAAGGTGCCGTGATTCCTGATTGGAAATAGGTTGAACTGAGTAGGCAGGTTAAAATAAACACAACATAGGTTTTTGCCGGCTTTAAATCAGAGAAACTGGTTTTTTGCCAGCATTATCCTTCAAATTTGCCTATACAAAAATAAAAAATGAACTCTCTCTGCCTTGTAATCACTTTACTATGACGAAAGCAGAGGGGGCTTTTTATCGTAAATAAAAGGGTTTAAGACCCCAACCATTACATGTAGTGTCAGTTTCAGTCGGGGTTTAAATCCCCCGAAGTTGCCACAAACTCCTCCACCCCTGCAAGGCACTTCTCTTCTCTGCGAGACGCTACGTGAACGTCTGAAAATGTCTTTAATTACGAATTACGAATTATTTAAGGGAATTTATCCTGCTGCCACAATAGAGTTAAGCTGCTATCCCCAGAATTCCTTATGAGTGAATCTATCACCTTGACAGACGCTGGCTTATTACCAGAAGATTTGTTACCAGATGTTAGTCATTTGGTAACAGAGGACGATGAACCCTTGGATAATCTACCATCTGAAAAACAACAACGGCTACTGACAGAAACCCTTTACAGTTCTTGGAACGGCGCAAATAATGCCCAAGGATTTCTCGTGGCGGCCAATGTGGGGTTATTTCCCAGTAGCAAGCAACCGCCGATTGTGCCTGATGTATTCTTGAGCCTGGATGTACAAGTAGCTGAAAACTGGTGGGAAAAACGGCATCGTTCTTATTTCTTCTGGGACTTTGGTAAACCGCCAGAGGTGGTGATTGAAATTGTTTCAAATCGAGAAGGCAATGAAACAGGACGGAAAATCTTAGAGTATGCCAGGATGCGGGTAATGTACTACATTATCTTTGACCCAACTCGGCAACTTCGTGGTGAAGTTCTACAAATGTACGAGTTGCGAGGGCGGCAATACATACCCATGAGTGAGCAATGGCTGACTGAAGTTGAGCTAGGTTTATGTTTGTGGGAAGGTGCGTATGAAGGTAAGCGGGATGTTTGGCTTAGGTGGTGTGATGCTACAGGGAATATGATTCCGACTGGCGCAGAACGAGCTGAACAAGAACGTTTACGAGCTGAACAAGAACACTTACGAGCTGAACAAGAACACTTACGAGCCGAGCAAGAACGCTTACGAGCTGAACAAGAACACTTACGAGCCGAGCAAGAGCGAGAAGTCAAAGAAACTGCCCTGCAACGGGCTGAACGCTTGGCAGCACAGTTACGAGCATTGGGTGTTGAGCCGGAAGTGTGAGGATGGGGAGTGGGATAATTCAATTAATTGAAAAACGCTCTTATATATATTAGAGCAAAATTGCTAGGAAACCCCATTAGGACTTACGCAAAACTACACACGGTAGGGGCAATTCATGTAGCTTTAGCTTCCCGCAGGGTATTAACCCTACGTGAAAATCATTCTTTTCGGCTATTGTTTGTATAAGTCCTGCCCATAAAAACAAAAAACCCGCCGTAGCGGGTTACACAACAAAACTATGAACAATGAAAACTTGATTTAGCTGAAATGTGTCATCTCAGCTTCTAGTTGACGAATCAGGTGTTCGTCGCCCTTTGCTCTGGCTACTTCCAAGCGATGCTCTAGGCTTTTTTGAATATTCGCTCTGTGAACTTCTTGTCCTTTGCTCACACTTTGTAGTCTATTCTGACTCATAGTGATTACCTTTTTTAATTTTTCGCTTTATATCTTCTATTCTTAACATAGCACACATTTTGTAACTGTTGCTACAGAAAAATATTTTTTTATAATTAATTTCACGAAAATATGTCTAAGAAACAGATAGATCAACAACCACTCGTGACTTTACTCAGCGATTTTGGCGATCGCGATGTTTATGTGGGCATAATGAAGGGAATTATAGCCCAAATCAACAGAAGACTGACGGTGGTAGACTTAACGCATCAAATTGGGCCGCAAGATATCGCCGCAGCCCGGTTTTGCCTGATGAATGCTTATCCGTATTTCCCAGTTGGGACAGTGCATGTGGCAGTAGTAGATCCGGGTGTGGGAAGCAAGCGACGAGCGATCGCAGTAGAATTTGCTCAAGGGTTTCTCGTCGGCCCAGATAATGGTATATTTAGTGGGGTACTGAGTCAAAGCCCAGCGATCGCAGCCGTCGAACTCACAAATCTTAACTATTGGCGAACTCCTCAACCAAGCAAGACTTTTCACGGTAGAGATATCTTTGCACCAATCGGGGCTAATCTTGCTAGTGGCGTCTTCCTCAAACAGCTAGGACAAGAAATTGATCCAGCAAGTTTGGTAAAACTGGATATCGGCGAGTGCAAGCAAACAACCACAGGTGTAGTGGGTTGCATTCAATATATTGACAATTTTGGCAACTTAGTGAGCAACATTCCAGGAAGTTACGTACAAGGCAAAACTTGGTGTGTGCAAGCCGCCGGGTTAAGTATACCAGGCTGTGAAACTTACAGTGATGTCAACGTGGGAGAGATAATAGCTTTAGTTGGCAGTCACAGCTGGGTAGAAATTGCCATTAATAGCGGCAATGCTAATTTACAGTTGCAGTTAGATTGGCAAGAAAGGCTGCAAGTTGTGCTAACTTAAATACCGCACTTCGTAAGTGCCGCATCCAGAGAAACACCAAAATTATATCCTCTTTCCACAGTTGGCAAATGTCCTGGGGGGAAGGTTTTAAAGTTTGGTTCCTTGCCGGGTTTATACTCATATCTTTTAGTTTGCTGATTATAGTTCCACTGAATTAGCCACTCACCTGTTAAAGTTTGCCATCCAACTGCGTCATACATCTTGCGATAGTCGTTTTTTTGTTCCCTCAAAATCTTTTCTTGAGCGCTAAAGCCCAACTTCCCATCACTGGCTGTACTCCAAAGCCTGTCAATGGTTTTCAAATCAACACACGAAAGCGCATTCATTTCATCTTTGGCAATAGAACCTTCCGCTTGTGCCTTAGTCCCTGCAACATCTAGCATTCTTAGATAAGTTTCTCGGTCAGCCCCTTGCCAATCTTTGCTTTGCAAATATTTCTGCAACTGGCTGTAATCGACATTGCGGGCTGTGGTAATTTCCACTTGCTTCAATGAGCTAGGATTAGTAGTTGTGTTAACTAAATCAGTGCTTCCTGGGCTTTTAATCGCAGACTTAGACCGCGTTAACGAATATCCAATCCAGCCCAAAACAGCAAATATACCTATAAGACTTGCTGTGATTAATAAAGTTAGTGTCAGAACAGTTTGATTATTCTTTGCCATTTTTCGATGCTTCTGATGACTTGGAATGCCCCAGGTCGAATTTAGTTTAACCGCTACCACATAGATGTATATTTTAGCTTTTTTTCATAATTGTCGTAGCATTCATAAAATCGTCACCTGTGGCGAATCATATTCTCCAGACTAATTCTTCTGGAGTGGACTTTCCGCCTCATTAACCCGCGCCCGGACAATATAAGTTGCTAGCTTGACGTTTACCTTAATTGAGCCTAGTACTGATAAATCTGATCGGAGTCTTATATCTGGTACTTAGGTACTGTACAAATTCATCATGATCTGCGTTAACAAAAATAGGTTGTTTCAGGCTTTTCTTAATTATCCTTTGGTCGTAAATAGACGATGCTGTAGGGGTTTAGCATGCTAAATCCCTACGAAAGATGTGGTTTTTCACCTGATATATATTTGGTATTTATTGTCAACGCGTAAGTCCTGATATCATTTCACGAAATACCTAATACGGATACATAGGTAGGGGCGTACAGTTGTACACCCCTAGAGCCAATTCATCTGTTGTAAAGGAGATTCCTTAACTATACTCATCCCAAACCACGGGAAAGGAATAATCTGAAAACGCCGAGAAATCATGATTATTGCTACGGGTTTCTTCATCCAGAACTTTGACAACTTTGTTATAAATATCTTGTGCTTGTTGGGGGGAATCACCGATGCTGGTTAATCCCAACTTGCCAAACTGCGAAAGGCAACCCATAAGATGAAAGACTGTGCCCGTTTCAGTACCACTGTCAAAGTGTAGTCTCTGGTGAGCGATGATATCCATCAAATCATTAGGTAATAATCCCTGATAGCGCTCTTTTTGGAGATTGTCAGTGGCAATGTAGTATTTTGGACGACCTTGCTGACTATAAAATAAGCCCGTGGAAAGATCATAACGACCGTTCGTTAATAATTTCAAGGTCATGAATGGATGAGTTGTGCCGCCTTTACGCAGGTTAATTTCGATCGCCTGAATATCCCACTCTCCATTACCCTTGTCAACGGCGATAAAATCTACACCAAATCGCTCTAAAGTGCCTTTCTCTGCTAGCTTTCTGCCAACTTGTAATCCCAATTGCTGTAATTGCAACCGATAGCTTTCATCAGCCGGAAAGCGGCAACCAAGATAAATTTGACCGTCGGGACCTCCGAGAATTTGGTCATGGGTTGAAAGGATTTCCACTTCGCCAGTGGGTGTGATCCGCCCTTGAACACTGGGCGATCGCTTAATTTCGCCTTCCACAAATGCTTCGGCGATCGCCCCTAATTCCCCGATTCTTCCCGAAAAATTGTCCCAAGTCTCTTGCTTTGCTTGAAAGCGCATTATTGAGAAGCGCTCGCTAATTGCTGCTACCCTTTGGGCATGAGTAGCTTTGCTTGGTGCTAAATTCTCAATCGGTCTAAAGTCTAGCAAGGCATTCCCTTCTCCAGAAATGCCTTCGTTGAGTTTTACCACTACCCGTTGTAATGTCGGTTGTCGTTCCCACAAATCACCGGTAGCTTCTGCCAAATCTGTATGATTCCAAACTTTTTCGGTCCCATCTGGATGCGGTACTCCGCTTTCCTTGAAGATTTGCCGACTCCCACTTTTTGTCCCCCAAATCTGTAAATCTGGTGCGGCAGCATATAGTGGTACACCCAATTTTACAGACAATTCGCCTTCCCAGTGCGAAGAGTTGTAACAGATCATAAATGATTTCTCTAGCCTCAAAGATTGATGAATTCGCTCTAGGAGGCGGGGGCGTTCTAAAATCTTTTGGCTGAGGGGCTTAAGAGAGGAATCGTAAGTAGAAAGTAGCAGCAAGCGATTACGAGCATGAGAAAAGGGAATTCCTGGCAACAGTTGCAGATAATAATCAATGATACTAGGATGCAACGGTACTGATGTTACATAAACTAGCCGAGTCCGGGGATTTTGTAACCGAATTAAGGAAAATAGTAATCTTTCTTCATAATGTTCGCAGCCTTCGATCTTTTGGAGTTCGCGCTGGTCGATACTCAGGGAGGGAATAATTATAATATCCGCTTCACTATTGTCAAATAGCTCAATCGTTTTCCAGCGATCGCGCAGAGTTGATTGTAAGTGGCGAAACTTTTCAACCTGCTCTAACTCGGAAATATTTAGTGTTGTCATCATCTCTGCTCTCTAATAATCTCAATGTAGCGCACCACGCAGACTTTTGGACGTTTAGTTTGGAGGTATAGCCCAGGTGTCAGGATTTAGGTAGTTTTGCAATAATTTTAAGGAAGTCGGCAAGAATAAATCAAACTATAACAATCCTACTTGATTTGTAATAATTGCAACCCACAGATTCCCGACTTCTTAAAGAAGTCGAGGATCTTGTTTCTCACTATTTCCTTAATTTATTTTCCGTCTTAAGGTTGAGCAAATTGCAGCTTACTTTACCTCTAGGGAGCGATAAATTACAGCAACATAATAGTTAACTTGAAAGCAGATGAAAAGTATAAATCTTTCATCAAATGAAACTTGTGTACTTGTTTTTCGTGGTTAGGTGAATTACCAAGACAAAACCTATGGCTAAATCAAAAGAGCAAAAAGAAAAAAAATTACAACCGCCACAGCAACAAGAAGCACCAGGGGTTGAATCAGAAATGACGCCAAAACCCAAGGCAGATGATGCCAAGTATCGGGGTAGTGGCAAGTTACAAGATAAAGTAGCATTGATTACGGGTGCAGATAGTGGTATTGGTCGTGCTGTAGCGATCGCATTTGCTAAAGAAGGTGCAGATGTGGCGATTCTTTACCTAAATGAACACGACGATGCCAAAGAAACAAAAGATTTGGTAAAAAAACAAGGACGTCGTGCAGTAACTATCGCAGGCGATATTGGCGATGAAACTTTTTGTCAGCAAGCTATACAACAAACAGTTGATGAGTTTGGCAAACTCGATATTCTGATCAACAATGCTGCCGAACAACATCCGCAAGATAGTATTGAGGAAATTACCAAAGAACAACTAGAGCGCACTTTCCGCACTAATATATTCTCGATGTTTTTCATGACTAAAGCTGCGCTCAAGCATTTAAAAGCAGGCAGTTCTATTATCAATACCACATCAGTAACAGCTTATAAAGGAAACCCACAACTCCTAGATTATTCCTCTACAAAAGGTGCGATCGTTGCTTTTACTCGCTCCTTATCACAAAATTTGGTGTCAAAAAAAATTCGCGTTAACGCTGTCGCACCAGGTCCAATTTGGACACCTTTAATTCCCTCAACTTTTCCTAAAGAGAAAGTTGAAACTTTTGGTAAACAAGTACCAATGGAACGAGCCGGACAACCAGAAGAAGTTGCTCCCAGCTATGTATTTTTAGCCTCTGATGATTCTTCTTATATGTCTGGACAAGTATTACACGTCAATGGTGGAGAAGTTATCAATGGCTAAGTAAATAGAGTTAGGAGAGACGCGATTAATGGCGTCTGTACAGGAGTTAGGAGAGACGCGATTAATGGCGTCTGTACAGGAGTTAGGAGAGGCGCCATTAATGGCGTCTGTACAGGAGTTATAAACTATATATTCTCAATTTATAACTCTTCACTCTAAACTCCTAACTCTAAATTACTACCTCTACCCTAATTGTCTTCCATTGGAGGGATGAGTCAATGGTATAAATATTGATAATCTATCTATCAGCAAACATTTAAGAAATAATAACTACGTCTATGGCATCTCCTACACCACTGCATGGCACAGAACTAGTAGATTGTGCTAGAGCAAATGCCAAGCAAGGGATTGAAACTGCTGCTCATCAATGTGGCTATGGTCAAGACCTCAACAAATTTGCACGAGAACTCAGACAAGCTTGTGAAGACATGAATTTACAAGTCAAGGAACTCAGCGGATTAATTACTGACCAGGACATGATACTGCAATTGGGTACTGGCGAAATTGTTGCTCCAGACACGGCATCAGAATTGTAAAAGTTAGTCATTTGTGCCTAAGGTTCCTCCCAATAATGCCCCTCAAGAGACAACTATCATTATTCTCGATTAGGACTTAAGCAAAACTACAGGCATTCTGGGGCAATACCCTGCGGGAAGCTAAAGCTACGTGAATTGCCTCTACCTAAAAATCATTCTTTTCAGCTAGTGTTTGCCTAAGTCCTATCGATTGTCATTAGTCGGTTTAAACCGATTTCAGCTATAAGAAAAGTAAATTTATTTCTGGGTGGGTGCTGATTTTGGTCAAGATAACTTGGTGATAAATCCTAACAATTTTTTGGTATTTGATGTTAAAAGTGTACGACGATAAGTATCAGCTGCTTTTTTAATAGCTTCGGCTTGAGTCGGATAAGGATGAATTACACTGCTTAACTTACTCAAACCAATTTTATTCACCATTGCCGTAGTCACTTCTGAAATCATCTCACCCGCATGACTGGCGACAATAGTTGCACCGAGAATTTCATCAGACCCTTTTTTATGGTGGATTTTGAGAAATCCTGACTCTTCACCATCTGCGATCGCTCGGTCTACACTATTAAAAGCTATCTTGATTGTCGTCACCTCAATACCCAATTTCTGTGCTTCGTGTTCGTACAACCCTACATGGGCAATTTCTGGGTGAGTATAAGTTACCCAAGGCATCACCAGATTACTGAGTTTCGAGCGTCCTAAGCCAAAGGGAGAAAACAGCGTATTTTTAATTACAATCCGCGCTGCGGCATCAGCCGCATGGGTAAACTTCCAGTTCATACAGATATCGCCAGCTGCATAAATTTTGGGATTCGTCGTTTGGAGATAATCATTTACCTTCACACCTTGGCGCTTGTCGTATTCTACACCCACTGCTTCTAAATTTAAACTTTCCACATTCGGCGATCGCCCCGCACCGACTAAAATTTCATCTACTGTCACCGAATCTCGATGACCATTGCCGGAAAAGTAAAGCCGTTTCCCCCCGGTGACAGTTACCACTTCTTCTAATTTGGAATTCAGTACCACGCGAATTCCTTCGCTAATCAAAACCTTTTGGAGAATTTCAGCCGCCTCAGCATCTTCTTTATTCAGAAGATGAGAACCGCTATGGAAAAGTACCACCTCACAACCCAATCGCCCGAAAGCCTGCGCCAATTCGCAACCAATGGGACCGCCACCAATCACCGCCAAACGTTCCGGTTGTTGAATCAGGGAAAAAACCGTTTCATTGGTTAGATAACCCGCCTTTTCAATTCCCGGAATTGACAGTTGTGCAGCTCTTGTGCCAGTAGCAATTACAGCTTTTTTAAACCGGAGAGTTTTATCGCCAACTTCCACGGTATTTTTACTTGCAAATCGACCGCTACCCAAAAAGACATCGACACCCAAGGATGAAAACCGTTCCGCCGAGTCATTATGGCTGATACCAGCCCTTACCCGCCGCATCCTCGCCATGACTTTGGGAAAATCAACATCAATATTATGTTGGGGAATATTAACTCCCAAGTCTTGAGCATCCCAGATTTCGCCAACAACGCGAGCAGACCGAATAATAGTTTTAGATGGTACGCAACCAACATTTAAGCAATCTCCACCCATGAGATGCTTTTCAATTAACGCTACTTTTAGACCCAAATCCAGACCCGCCACGCCAGCCGCCACCACTAATCCCGCCGTACCAGCACCAATTACTACCAAATCGTAAACATCTGCGGGTTGAGGATTAACCCAATTTGGCGGATGGACGTAAGACACCAACTTTTGGTTATACTCATCCATTGGGCGAATTGTGACTCTCTCTAAATCTGGATTGGACATTAGTTATACCTCATTTGAGAATTAAAAATGCTCAAGTCAACGCCTTTGCAAGTATTCAAAATTAAGAATCCCGATAAATTTAGGCGGCTCAATCTTTTATTTTTAATGCTTATTTAACAATGAATACAGCCTTTAAACTGTTTTGTCCGTCTGGAATTGACAGATACTATTCAAGCTTTCGTGTATAAACGTTTCAGAGGGAGCATCTCAATGAGTGTAAAAAGCCTTGTAAAACCTCACCCTAACCCTCTCTGTGGGTTCGGAGAGGGAGCAAGAATCTTGTTTATCGTCTGGTATATTTGCTTTCACTGAGATGCTCCCGGTTTCAGCAAGGGATAATTTATCTTGAGCATTTTAATTGCTATTTACCTGCTCTTCTAAAGCTTTGCGTGCAATCCGGGTTACATAAACTGTCACAGCCACTGTTGCAATCAAACCCAAGATGCGAATTGCTCATTGTAAAGTCGGGTTGGTAGGTTGAGCCTCAGTGCCAATCATGGCCAGATTACCCGCAAGGGAACCAATATAAACATACAGAATGGTTCCGGGAATCATGCCTACAGAGGCGATGAAGTAATCTTTAAGTGAAACTCCCGTAATTCCAAAAGCATAATTGAGCAAATTAAAAGGAAAGATGGGGGACAATCGCGTTAACAGGACAATTTTTAATCCTTCTCTACCAACAGCTTGGTCAATGGCAGCAAATTTTTTGTTATCTGCGATTTTACTAGCAACCCAGCCCCTTGCTAAATAACGTCCCACAAGGAAAGCAGATGTAGCGCCAAGGGTTGCACCAATGAACACGTAGAGAGAACCCCAAACTGCACCAAAAATTACACCCGCTCCCAAGGTGAGAATAGAACCTGGGAAAAAAGCGACGGTAGCGATAATGTAAAGGGCAATAAAAGCGATCGCTCCTACTGTACCAAGGCTATCAATCCACTGCAACGCATTCGCTAAAATAGCTTGAGGATTAAAAGAATTTGAATTTACAGATTTTTGTGCTAAAGCAAAGTCAGTATTTAACAAAAAAGCAAAGCTAAGTATTAGTAATATTAATACAATCAATCTAAAAAACTTCCGCAAATCTCCCGGATTAAATCGATTTGCTATAAAATGCTTGTTCATAACTTGCACGGGATGAATTTTTGACCTTTTGAGGCTCGATGTTGACCTTTTGAGGCTCGATGTTGACCTTCTGAGGCTCGATGTTGACCTTCTGAGGCTCAATGTTGACCTTCTGAGGCTCGATGTTAATATTTACACCTTAAATTTAATATCTCTAAGATATAGTACCTATAGGGACTTCCAATAAATAAATTATCCAATCTTGTGGGGTGGGCGACACGAGAGCCTTTGGCTACGGGGGCGGGCAAGATGCCCACCCCACAAGAAGTAGCTGAGTATTTTTTTATTTGTCAGTGCTACATCAGAAATAGCTTAAACCTTCTTAAATCTTTCTCGGCGATACCAGCGACAAATTCGCTGAGGTGAAATACCGAGTAAATAAGCAATAATTACTATTTGATTAAGTAGCGTAGTTTTGAATACTCCTTTTTGTAACCATCTACGGGCTGAAGTAACAACTGGTGTGGGAATAATTACAATGTGTGCGATGCTTTTTAAACGACGCATGAGTTCAAAGTCTTCCATGATGAGCAATTCGGGAAAACCACCGATTTGCTGAAATACTGCCTTTGTTAAAAAAATTGCTTGGTCGCCATAGGGCATTTGGTAAAAATGCGATCGCACATTTACTCCCCACTCCACCCATCGTAAACTTAAAAGTGATGCGTCAATCCGCAAATTAAACGCACCAGCTACAGTCCCAGGCTGTTGTAGCGCTGTGCGAATCATGTTATCAAACCCGGTCGGTAAACGAGTATCTGCATGGAGAAATAATAGAATATCACCGCTAGCAGCTACAGCACCGGCATTCATTTGAACAGCCCGACCGGGAGACGATGAGATAACTTTGATATCTAATGACTGAGCAATTTCTACTGTGCCATCTTGTGAGCCAGCATCTACGATAATTACTTCTATATCTTTACTGGGTTGAGTAGTTGCGATTGCTTCTTTAATATTCCCCGCTTCATCAAGAGTTGGAATAATAATAGAAATTCTGGCACTTCCAATATTCTGATTCATAATTGCTGAATTTACTGGTCTAAAACTACTGAGTTTTATTTTCAACCTTGTTATGAAATGAACACTCTACTGTTACTTTCAGATTGCTCTCAGGCGTGCCTTTGTTTCCTCACCGCAAACAGATTATATTCTTTAGATATAACGAAACTATCCAGTTAAAAAGCCTATGAAACAATCTTTCTTTTCTCTAGCATAGCTGCTTTCTTTTATTGAGGTGCATCAATTATTTAAAAATACTTGCTCTGTACCGTATGGAGAGGAACCCAATGACAAAGTTACTTACCCTGATGAAAATTTGATGACAACACCCAGCCCTGATGGCAAGTCTAGAAAACTTATTCGTAACGATGGCATACCCAGGGCTATTTCGTTCTAGACAGAAAATGCCCAGAACTGAAGTTCAGCAGCTCATAGCTAAAGTCCGTTAAAAGATAAATATTGATTTATGACAGCGATCGCTTACGGTATTAGTTCTCAATCAGATTAAGCGATCGTGATTACCAAAACTTGCCTTGTTTATGGAAACCAGCTTCCGCTATTGCTGTAAAATTGAAACCGTCCAAAGCCAAGAAATTGACCGTGGGATTTCTCACCCACCGGGAACGCTGTGACACCCAATAAGTAGACACCAGAAAAGCTGGGATTACTCACAGGGCGGAGGGCGATTGTAATTGTCTGTCCCGGAACTACAGGCGGATCAAAGTTCACAGAAACCGTGCGTGTCTTGGGCTCGTTTGTGACTGCGCCTAGTTTTAGTCGCGTTTCTTTGCGTAGGCATAGCCCGCCGCAGGCATCGCTTGTTCCGACAAAGGCGCGGGTATCATTAAGATTGTAGTCGATGTTTTCTACTCCCTCTTTCTGAGCGATCGTTACCTTCTGGAGGGATTCTCCAGCATTCTCCGGCAAATTAATAGTAAAATAATAAGTTCCGCCCAAAATATTCACATCTTTGTAAGTAGTTGTCGCTTTAACAAGTTTCGGCGGTTCGACAAAGTAGACAGTACCATCTCTAAGCTGCACAGCTTGAGTCCCCGTCATGGCAACTCCCCCAATGCTTATTGCTAACGAGAGTGTTATCCCAAACAAAGTTGCAAGGCGCATGATTCAAATATAAAAAAACGTACTTATTTCAATTTTAGTCCTTTGGGAATCAGTGATTTAGGAATGATAGAAGCTTGTTTTTCCCAATCAGAAGATTTCGTGTACCACCAAGCCCAAGCAATTAAAACTGCTTGAAAGGGAAGTCTGACTACGTGTAACCAAGGTGAATTTGGTATATGTTCTAGTTTAATATGATTAACCGCCATGTTGATATTGGCAGGGAAAACCGCAATAAAAAGAGCAATAAGTCCCCAAGCAGCAGCTTGACTTACAGGCGGGACTAATAACCCGATACCACCTAAAATTTCATAAAAGCCACTGAGATAAACTAATCCTAAAGGGTAAGGAAGTTGCGGCGGCACAATTTTGACAAATGGTTCTGGAATAATAAAGTGTGTTACTCCAACCACAATAATGGATATAGCAAGTACGACACGTAAAATTTCCTTATACTTATTCATGGTTTTTGCCTGATTATATACTTGTCGCCATTACTTCAGTTTGATTTATAAATGTTAATCTGCCTTGAGTCAATAGGAGGAAAAATCGATCGCCCGTTGCCACCTTTCCCACCAACTTAGATAAAATCATTATGTTGCTAGTTAACCCCAAATCTGATGAAAAGCGATGTCTGGCGGCAAACCGCTCCGCGTCTACGCTCTAATTTAGGTATCATTTGAGATTTCCCTACAGGATTTATACAACAAGGTGAAGTTTGAGCTTATGGAGTCAGAAGGCGAAAGTGCTGAAATTGTGGGATTGGGGTAAGGTGCGATGCGATCGCTGATTTCATACTTTTGTGCCATAGTATTTTAGACCTCTTTTCAAAGATTAGAAGCCTACAAGCATAAAAAAATGGGCAAAAACAAGCTGATAGCTTTTGGCTGGTATGGTGGCAAGTTCAGCCATCTTGATTGGCTTTTACCTTTATTACCAGATGCCCAGCATTACTGTGAACCATTTGGAGGTTCCGCGGCAGTTTTGCTTAATCGACATCCTTCACCAGTAGAAACGTATAATGACTTGGATGGTGAACTAGTAAACTTTTTTCGTGTACTAAGGGAGCAAAAGGAAAGTTTAATTGAACTTATTGGTCTGACTCCCTTTTCTCGTGAAGAATTCGAGATAGCAATCTCTGAACCTACCCAAAATTTATCTGATATTGAAAGAGCTAGACGATTTTTCATCAGGGCTAGACAAGTTAGAACTGGGTTAGCACAAAAGGCAAGTTCTGGTAGATGGGCACACTGTAAACTAACAAGCCGTGCAGGGATGGCTGGTGCAGTTTCCAGATGGTTAGGAAGTGTAGAAGATTTGCCTGGGATTGTTCAAAGACTTTTACGAGTTCAGATGGAGCATGACTCAGCAATTAAAGTGATTCAACGCTACGATTCTGAAGAGACTTTGTTTTATTGCGATCCTCCATATCCACATGCTTCAAGAGGCGATCGTCAAGCTTACGCTTATGAAATGACAGATGAACAACATCGTGAACTGAGTAATGTTCTTCATAACATCAAAGGCAAAGTTGCTATCTCAAGTTATCAATGCTCTCTCATGGAAGAACTTTACAGTGATTGGAAATCTATCGAAGCACCCACTAAAACTTGCCATTCTACAAAAGGATTGCGAACAGAAACCCTGTGGGTAAATTATGCGCTAGATGATATTACAAAAAATACTGTTAATAGCACTCAGACACAACAGGCAGAATCTCAATGTCAACCCCAGCAGCTATCCTTGATTTAGCTTTTGAAAGGGTTATTTCAGATTTGATACAACCAGTTATAGATGATACTGCTATCTCTAGTAATGTGGAATTTGTGTGTCGTAACCCTCAAAATCGAGCGGGTGTTCGATTGCTGTTAGCCTGTTGTTTAGCAAAATCTCATAAACCAAATCTAGATATTCGCAAACCTTATACCGAAATTGGTAGTTTAGACTGTTATTCTGGCCGGACATACGATGAAGCATATATCACGAGCTTTATTAATAAACACGAATTACCATGTAACCCAACAACGGCTTTCCTCACTCCGGCACTTCGTAATAGAAATATTTTTCTTACACCAGAACTTAATTTAGTCGGCAAACCTCCAATTCTTTACAAAACTGTACTTTCCCTGCTTGATGACGTTTATTCAGGTAGAGTCTTAGCTGAAGATATGCTTGCCGAAACTATCAGATATCTTTTAATCGTTAAAAACGAAAAGCGTCAACGTATTGCTAGTCTGCTGGCAGATTTGAGAACAGTTGAAGGTGGGATTCCGCTCTCTACTGAAGCAATTGTCAAGTTGATTGAGCAGCACTTGAACTGTCGTAATTCTAGTCGCTTGCCTGTCCTAATTGTAGCTGCTGCTTACCAAGCGGCTTCAGCTTATTTGGGACAAAGCCATCTAACTCTTGCAAGCCATAATGCTGCTGATGAGCAAACAGGGGCACTTGGAGATGTAGAAATTATACTTCTCAACGAAGAGAATGTAATCACTAGCTATGAAATGAAAATGAAAAAGGTTACGGTGGATGATATTAACCGTGCCATCCAGAAAATTAGAAATTCTCGTCAAAATATTGACAACTACATCTTTATAACTACAGAGTTGATTGATCAATCTGTTCAAGAATATGCTTCAGGCATTTATGAACAAATAGGTGGAATTGAAGTTGTAGTTTTGGATTGTATCAGTTTTATTCGTCATTTTCTACATCTTTTCCATAGATTACGAATGGTTTTTTTGGAGGCATATCAACAATTAGTACTCGATGAACCTGATAGTGCTGTTAGCCAACCTTTAAAAGAGGCATTTCTCGCACTACGCCAAGCCGCCGAAAGTAGCAAAGAGGAGTTAGAAGAATGAATGTCTATTTATTATTACAGACGTTAGCGATCGCTCATTATTCTTCCTCTATTTCTCCTAGTTGTTTCAAAACACGATTCACTTCGGTTTGGATCCGTTTAACCCAAGAATGCGGGCACAAAATTTTACTGAGGCGCGGTGATAATTGTTGCAAGTCACCCCATTCACCATTGCTGGGCAGCTTGTTTAACTATCTCCACAAGCCTCAGCACGGTTGGGGATGTCTCGTTTTTTCGCCAAATCATTGCGATCGCTACTTTTTGGGTAGGTTCTTGTAACGTTTTATAAACTACCCCAATCCGTTGTAGATTTTGCAAAGATGCCGGCACGATCGCAACGCCCATCTCAGCTGCTACTAGGCTGACAATCGTTTGCATCTGGATAGCTTCTTGAACAACGTTGGGACTAAAACCTGCTTGCTGGCAGAGACTGATGATTAAATCGTAAAGTCCTGGTGCTAATATCCTGGGAAATAAAATAAATGGTTCATTGGCAAGCGATGTTAAACATACATAAGATTGACTCGCTAGTAAATGTGTTTCAGGTAGTGCCACCATCAGCGGCTCTTGAAAAATTGTTTCGCAACTAAATCTATTTTCTTCAACAGGTGGACGCAGAAATCCCACATCCATTCGACTTTCTCGCAACCACTTTAACTGTTGATCTGTAGTCAGTTCATGCAACTCAATGCTCACACCAGGAACTGAACTACGAAAGGTTCGCAGAATAATAGGCAAAATATTATACGCCGCAGAACTGACAAAGCCGACCACTAACTGTCCAATTTCGCCCCGACTGGTTTGCTGTCCTATTTGGATTGCCTGTTGTAATTGCCTCAGAATTTGCTGAACTTCACCGAGAAACACTTGCCCCGCTTCTGTTAACTGTACATTTCGTTTCGTGCGGTGAAACAGTTCAAAACCCAATTCCTTCTCTAGCTGACGAATTTGTTGACTTAGGGGAGGTTGGGCAATGTGCAATCGTTCTGCTGCCCTTCCAAAGTGTAGTTCCTCTGCCAAGGTGACAAAGTAGCGCAAGTGTCGTAGTTCCATCTGTTGTCTGAATTAATATCTTTAAAATATTAGTTAAGGTGAAAATATATATTGGACATAATTAAAAATCTTTTTTATTGTGATGAATAGGCGGTGATCAACCTCAGAGACATGGTTGATCGCTGGCAAGCCAACAATCTAGACTTTTACAATTATGCATAATATTTCCATACCCAATAATTGGGATGCTGCCCTTTACGAAGATAAACACGCCTTTGTCTGGCAGTATGGTGACGACTTACTAAAATTCCTCAACCCTAAACCAGGAGAATCCATTTTGGATCTTGGCTGTGGTACTGGACAACTCACTGAAAAAATTGCCCAAGCTGGTGCTGAAGTAATGGGAGTTGATCATGCACCCACGATGATCGAAAAGGCCAGACAAAACTATCCCCATATCCGCTTTGATGTTGCTGATGCTACAAACTTTCAAGTAGATAAGCCATTGGATGCAGTGTTTTCCAACGCTGTACTACATTGGGTGAAAGAAGCAGATAGTGCGATCGCTTCCATACATCAATCCCTAAAACCAGGGGGACGTTTTGTGGCAGAATTTGGTGGTAAGGGAAATGTGCAGGCGATCGCCACAGCTTTAGAAAGCGCCTTAGAAGCATTTAATATTTCTGCACAAGCCCGAAATCCTTGGTATTTTCCTAGCATTGGTGAATACGCCACTCTGCTAGAACAGCAGGGCTTTGATGTCATTCATGCCATGCTTTTTGCTCGTCCAACTCCTTTAGCAGAGGGAGAAGCAGGTATGGCAAACTGGATTCAGATGTTCGCCAGCAGTTTTTTAACAGGACTTTCTAGTGAGCAACAAATACAAGTAATTCGCCTCATCGAAGAATATCTGAAGCCAACACTGTATCAACAAGGAACTTGGACAGCAGATTATCGAATGATTCGCATCGTTGCAATTAAACTTTAGAAAGAACCTGCACGAGTAGACTTGATCGTGAATCAGCAAATTTGGAGCTTACTAGAGCATATAGATCGCTACGACTTCCAGTCGCCAGGGCTTGGTGCAAGAGATGAGTCAACCCAAGGCACATGGTTGATTTTCCGATAATCAACATTCTGTAATTTCACCACTTATGAACAATCTTTCAATACCTAATAATAATTGGGACACTTCCCTTTACGAAGATAAACACGCCTTTGTCTGGCAGTATGGTGGCGACTTACTAAAATTCCTCAACCCTCAGCCAGGAGAATCCATTTTGGATCTCGGCTGTGGTACTGGACAACTCACAGAAAAAATTGCCCAAGCTGGAGTCAAAGTCATGGGAGTTGATCATGCACCCACGATGATCGAAAAGGCCAGACAAAACTATCCCCATATCCGCTTTGATGTTGCTGATGCTACAAACTTTCAAGTAGATAAGCCATTGGATGCAGTGTTTTCCAACGCTGTACTACATTGGGTGAAAGAAGCAGATAGTGCGATCGCTTCCATACATCAATCCCTAAAACCAGGGGGACGTTTTGTGGCAGAATTTGGTGGTAAGGGAAATGTGCAGGCGATCGCCACAGCTTTAGAAAGCGCCTTAGAAGCATTTAATATTTCTGCACAAGCCCGAAATCCTTGGTATTTTCCTAGCATTGGTGAATACGCCACTCTGCTAGAACAGCAGGGCTTTGATGTCATTCATGCCATGCTTTTTGCTCGTCCAACTCCTTTAGCAGAGGGAGAAGCAGGTATGGCAAACTGGATTCAGATGTTCGCCAGCAGTTTTTTAACAGGACTTTCTAGTGAGCAACAAATACAAGTAATTCGCGCCGTCGAGGAATATCTGAAGCCAAGGCTGTATCAACAAGGAACTTGGACAGCAGACTATCGAAGAATTCGTATAGTTGCCATAAAACTTTAAATTGTGCGAATTTTTACTTGTGCCTTAATTAGGAATTAGTATCAGTTATGTATATACTCAAATTGTGCGAGCGCCAGACATCGTTTTTATTACTACTAACCATTAGCCTCACCGCTTTAGTAGTCCCGCCCTCACTAGCGGAAACCCCCCCAATACCATCGCCTTCTAGTGCCCCTCTGGAACTAGACTTATTGACCAAGCCAAAAGACTATGTAATCACAGCTAACACCATAAACCCAGAACGATTAACCGTTCCCAGTTTATGGTGGGCACAACAAAACTCTGAGAAAAAGCTATTGGATAATTGGATAGCATATCCAGCTTCTGACAAAGAACCTGCACGGGTAGACTTGATCGTGAATCAGCAAATTTGGAGCTTACTAGAGTATGTAGAGCGCTACGACTTTGTAAATCGCTTGGGTAGCGCCGCACGGAACTTTGGTTACAATGTCCGGGTATTTAATTATCAAAAAGAACCCTTGGCAACCTACACTTGCAACTTTAGTACAAGTCCAGCTTCATGCAGTATCCAAACGACTGTTAAGAACAAGATAGGGTTACAGCCTTCTTTGTAGGAAAGGGAGTGGGGAGTGGGGGGGGAGATGAGGGAGATGAGTCAACGAATGCCCAATGCCCAATCAAGAGGAAGTTAGGGCATGTTTTTTCAATTCGTCTAGGGAAACCACTTCTAAAGCTCTAGCATGGGTTGCTGAAAGGATGACGGGTGGAGCAACGCCAGCATCGAGAGCTTCTTGCCAGCGAGAAGCACACAAACACCAGCGATCGCCAGCCTTCAGTCCAGGAAAATTAAAATCAGGAACAGGTGTGCTGAGGTCGTTCCCCCGCGATTTGGTGAACTCTAGGAATTCTGATGTTACTTCGGCGCAGATGACGTGCGATCCGAAATCCTGACCACCTGTGCGACAAAAACCGTCGCGGTAAAACCCACTCATGGGTGAAGTACAGCAAACCTCTAGGTTTCCGTCGATTACGTTTTTAGCGTCTGTCATTGTTAATTCGTTGTACTTGATTTTTCCACTTCGATATAAGCCTATATTGACACTTTCTTAGTTAAATTAAAATCGCTATCCCTTATTAAGTAGGGAATTCTAGAATCACTACTCATACCAAGTTGCAATAACTATTTTTATACTTTACAGAATCGAAAGTTACAAGCGATTTTATTGTTAATGTTTTAGAAGATTTTTGGTTAGGAGTGAGACGGTATTCAAAGCTTACATGACCGTGTTTGACAAGTTCGGTTTTGGGCTGAGAGTGCGATGCCCTTCTCGAAGAGAAGCCATCGCTTTTACATCACCAGAATTTATCCATTCGAGTCATTCATGGGTGTTATACCCTTTCACTTTAATAATCATACAAATACGTTGGTAGGGGCACAGCAATGCTGTGCCCCTACGAGAAATCTATATGTATCAGGGTTTGTGTGAAATGGTGTTAACGGTAAGCCCGTTATTGAATACCAAGTGCGGGAATAGACACTCCCCGCCCTCTAAAGAGACGGAGATTCTTGAATCCAAGACATGACTGCTCAAAAGTTTATAGAATAGACCTCTTGCAAATAGTCCCTAACATCCCACCCCCAGCCCCTAAAAGCAGGCGGGGTGGGGTTCTTTTGTTGATTTATGCAAGAAGTCTAATAATTTCCTTCCGCTGACATGAACTTTCAGTTACCCTGAATAGGGTGTATTTAAATCTGTAACAAATATTTATGCCTCCTCGTTGGCCTCGCAAACCCGATCGCAAAGACCCAGATTACCGCAAGATCGATGACCGGATGAATTTTGCTGTGCATGTGGCGATCGCTGCTAGTATTAATTCTGGCTTTTGGTTTTTTCACATCTTAAAAAACACTACCTGGGAGTGGCTGCCGTGGTTGACTGCAAGTTGGACAGGAATATTGTTGGTGCATCTGATTTATATTAGTGCGATCGCTAACTATAGCGATCCATCTAAATCCACCTGAAGACGGACTGCTGATGCTGGGGCAATTGTAACCTGTGGTAGTAGAATCAGCCTGTTAAGTGAGCAATAATGTAAAAAAGCCTGGATTTCTCGCTCTTTCTGAATGTAGGGTTACTTTTATGGCAAAGACTAACACCACAGAACTACTGGAAGCCCTAGCAGCTGAAATTGGCGAAAATGTCTACATTGACATTGCAAAATGGCATCTTTATTTATCTAATGCCAAACTGCATACCCTTGTTGCTGAACAGTTGTATCCCTTAATTACTTCCAACACTGTAAATGAAGACCAAGTTATAAAAGTCTTGGAATCAATTCCAATAAAAATTGGTGGCGGGAGAAGGGAACTTCCTTTAATCGATTTACTACCACTGCAATGCCAGGTCAACTTAGTAGATATTTTGGAAAAATATCAACGCGAAATCTAATCGCTAAAACTAAGATTATTTATTTTAGTTGGACAATGTTTTAGTTAGTATTTCCTGATTAGATTTAAGATACTGAATTGGGGATTTATTTGCTACTTCAATTTTATAAAAACGAAAACTCCAGATACACATAGATGAATCTCGTACAATTTATGTGTACATCGGAGAAAAAATTCCTTTAACAATTAAGGAATCTCGGCCTTCTAAATCGGTTGAGATGTTAGCGAGTTTATATTCAGACTTGCTTTAAACTTTCATGCAAACTTATTGAGGCAATTTACATGCTTTTACAAATCAAAGATACTGGCGCATTGGTCAAAATTGTTGAAATTCAGGAATTACTTGACCCAAATAGTGATGTTGTTCACGCAAAAGACCAAGAAGGTCAAGAAGAACAGCAACCTGAAACGTTTAAAAAAGAAAATCTCGTTTTTCCTTCAGGTGAAGTTCTACCACGCTGTTGGTTAGATGCCGACTATAGACACGACAACGCTTAATGATTTTGAAATCAGGTAATTGGTAATGGTGGTAAAGTGATTATCCATTATTAATTTACCTAACAAGAGCAACAAGTTGTAGAGTAGCACATCTGTGCTACTCTACTATTATTAGGACTTACGCAAAACTATACGCCCACCGGGGCAATTCATGTAGCTTTAGCTGACCGCAGGGTATTGCCCCTACCTACAAATCAGGGTTTTAGCTATTGTTTGCGTAAGTCCTGTATTATGTTCCAGATGATGCAGCTTTTTCTGCTACCGTCGCCGTTTCATTCTGCTGAAACTTCGGGAAAAATGTCTTAGCAATCCAGTCAGTCAAGATGTGAGACAGTAATCCTAAAGGCCCAGCAAACAAAGACAAAGCCAGAGAGTGAATTGTCCAAATACCTGTTTTTTGCCCTTCCCAATAAATCCAGCGGCCGACGAATAAATCCATTACCAAAAAATGAATCCAACCTGTTGCAGCAGCTGTTTCATCTGCAAAAAATCGCGCAATATTCAGCTAATTTTGGATTCGATAAAGCTTGGGCATTTTCTGGGGTAATGCTGTTGATAAACAAATACAAATACGCCCCTGCTAACAGCACAAAAGGCAAATATGACTCCATGATTCGCCGTGTCACTTTCCAATTTGGCAACAAAATCATCAACGCCCAAAATGGCAACACAAAAAGATTGGCAACGTTAAATAGTTGAGAGTTCGTCATACTTTTGTCAAGTTATCAGTTATCAGTTAGGAGTGAAAAGAAAGAAGTTAGGAATGAAGAGTAATAAAGTAGGAGTTTTAAGTTATTAGCATTATTTTTTCAATTAAGTAGTTATTA
Organism: Nostoc sp.; assembly: GCF_054880495.1. Classification (NCBI taxonomy): domain Bacteria; kingdom Bacillati; phylum Cyanobacteriota; class Cyanophyceae; order Nostocales; family Nostocaceae; genus Nostoc; species Nostoc sp. The sequence goes on along the minus strand of NZ_JBTYKD010000083.1, from coordinate 2,468 downwards.
AGAACTCATAACTCCTGTACAGACGCGATTAATCGCGTCTCTCCTAACTCCCAACTTATAAGGCTACAAGTTGTGATTCAATTTCTGAGGACTTCAAATCACGGCCGATGAAAACTAAGCGCGTTTGTCTGGCCTCGTCTGGTTTCCAGGGGCGATCATAAAATTTATCAAATCGGGTTCCCACGCCTTGCATCACTAAGCGCATGGATTTATTTGGCACTGCCACAAAGCCTTTAATCCGGTAAATTTCTTGTTCTTGTGCTAATTTCTCCAACTGCTGTTGCAGCTTTTCTGGGTCAAAGGTACGATCCAAAATTAAATTAGCTGAGGTAATTTCTTCGTCGTGATTGTGGTCTTCTTCCGTATCGTGATGACTAGGACGGCTATCTAAGTTGTCTTCAACTGCGGCTTGGAATCCTAATAATATAGATGCATCAAGTTGAGAACCATCACTCTCGACAATCTTCACCACTCTGGGCAACTCTTGCTTAATCAATTCCTCAACTCTGGCTTTTGTCTCGGCATCTACCAAATCAATTTTATTCAACACCACCAAGTCTGCACAAGCAAGTTGGTCTTCAAACAGTTCTTGCAAAGGTGTTTCATGTTCTAGACTATCATCTGCTTGGCGCTGGGCTGCGATCGCCTCTAGATCACTAGCAAATGTCCCTGCCGCAACCGCCGCACAATCTACGACAGTAATCACAGCATCCACAGTGGCGGCGTTGCGAATTTCCTGCCAGCGAAAAGCCTTCACCAGTGGTTTTGGCAAGGCTAAACCAGAGGTTTCAATCAAAATGCAGTCGATGCTATCTCGCCGCTTGATTAACTCTTGCATCATCGGGTAAAATTCTTCTTGCACGGTGCAGCATAAGCAGCCGTTAGTTAATTCAAAGATATTACTGTCGCCCTCACCATCTTCAGGGCAAACTTGACAGGATTTTAATAATTCGCCATCAATACCGAGTTCGCCAAATTCGTTGACTATAACGGCAATGCGACGCCCTTGGTTGTTTTGTAGCAGGTGGCGAATTAGGCTGGTTTTTCCACTACCTAAGAAGCCTGTGATTACTGTGACAGGAATTTTCGTAGCCATATTTTTGCCTGATTTCCTCAGTATGGTAAGTTTCAAGGGTTACAAACTTAAATACTGAGATTAAGCTTGGTTTGAAGATTGACTTAGTTATTTTACAGCTATTTTCAGGTAAATAGACTCGCTATTTAGGGGCACAGCAAATAGCCTATTTAGTCAGAACTTGCTTGACCGAGGTTAGTGATGGACGACTGTGGACGAGAGAAGAGGGGCAAAATTTAACCCATCCGTGATCAGATAGGTAATGCTGAATTATGCCTACATTGCATCCACCAATTCCAAACGTATCCGTTTACCAACCACTCTAGCAGCACGAGCAATGGTGTCTAAGGATACAGATGAGTTATTGGGGTCTAACAGCCGATCAAGAGATGATCTGCTAGTTTTCATCTCTTTTGCCATTGCTGCCTTATTCAACTTTTTTTCTTCCATTGCTTTGCTAATCTGCCATGCAATAACACGTTTAGCAGCAATCAGGTTAATTTCTTCAAGTGTCCCTTCTTCTTCAAGAAGGTCATCAAGAGACGAACCAACATAAAGATTTTTGCTCATCTTTGCGCCTCCAGTTTTTGCTTGGGTTCTAAGGCTAACTCTAATTCTTTTTGTGGAGTTTTCTGAGTTTTTTTGATAAACCCATTGAGAAGAATCATTTTAATTTTCGATCTTCTTTGTGTAAGTCCTTTAACCAATCACGAACAGGTTCTGTACCATTTTCGTTTTGATATAACTGTGCAGGAATGCGTTTTTCTTCCATTTATATCAAATTTCTCTAAAAATACATAAACCTGCAAAAGCACATATTGTAAGCTTTATAGAGTTATGTTTAATTAGATAAATTTGACATAACATTACTTTTGTACCTTTTTTGGTACGAATAGTCAATAGTAGACATAAAGTTACTTTTCACCCATTTACTCTAAGGGCGATCGCCCCAATCCTTCAATCCCCCAATCCCTAACACCCAATGCGGTCAAGCCAGGGTTGATGCAGTCAGCAGTGGTACTCATTGGCCTACCTCAGATAAACCCATAAGTGCATTCGCCCTCTTCAACTCTGCTATTAAGTTGAAAATTTATGCAAAACCTCAAAATATTGGTGCTAACTCTTAAACATAATTGAGGGGCAATCTCCCCATGCTTGCTTTCATGAATCAAAAGCAGTCACAAGGCTATTACCCCTAAGTATTTTATTTTGAGCGTTTTTAACGTAGACGTCGCCCAATCTAGGCATCGCTCTTTCTCCAGAAATACCTATGAATTATCCTTCATCAGGCTGTCTGGATTTATGACTCCACACACCATACTCCGCAATCTCAACAGAGTTACTCAGCAGTTGCCAGTTCAGTACTACCGCGTGTACGACGCCGTGTGAGGCT
>NZ_JBTYKD010000082.1:0-4892 GCF_054880495.1 Nostoc sp. | reverse complement strand
GCGAACAGCCCTCAAATTAGGACTAAAGTCCTTACTACAAACCTTGAATTATTCACGCCCCTCTACTTAGCTCGTGTACTTCACCAACTTGAAATCTGCTGTATATCGTGACAAACTACAATGATGCAATGGGGGTTGCCTTGAAAATGTTTTCTGAAACAGACAACGAGCAATTAAGAAGAGGGCTGGTATAGGAGTGAAAAGGTCTCCCCTAATTGAAACTTTTGTGAAGGAAAAAAGTCTAAAACTATAAATTTCTGGTTCAATCAAAGGATGTCTTTATGAACGTGAAAAGAATTTTCTCATCTTGCTTGTTAGGCGTTTTGCTAACTTCGAGTGTTTTAGCAGAGCGTGCATCTGCTCAAGTAGAAGTAATTTTTGGAAACGATCACCGACAGGAGTGGCGCGAACGAGAACATGAAAGACTAGCATTTATACGTAGAGAGCGTGAAGAACGTGAGCGCCGTGAATGGCGACGTAGAGAACATGAGAGACGTGAATGGCGTGAGAGACGTGAATGGCGTGAGAGACATGAGTATGACTATCGCTAATAAATTACTCTCAGTTTAGAGATTAGCACTTAATAGACTAGACTGATAAAAAGTAGCAGGGAGGCAGTAACCTCCCTTTTCTTGTGGCAATCTCTTGTGAGACTCACGTTAATTACAATCCCACAGAAAACAATTTACCAACTTGCGCCAAATCTACATTTCCACCGCTAATGATGACACCAATCCTCGCTTCTGGTGCTGTCACCACACCTTCGAGTAAGGCTGCTGCTGCAAGTACTCCGGTGGGTTCAACTACAATTTTTAGACGTTCCCACAAGAAAAACATGGTGCGAAGAATCGCTTCTTCAGATACCGTCACCATATCATCGACGTAATGCAGCACTAAGGGGAAAGTAATTTGACCAAGGCTAGGAGTCCGGGCACCATCGGCGATGGTATCAGGATTCTTGACAGTTTGCAGCGTTTTGCTGTGAAAGGAGCGGGTAGCATCGTCGGCAAGTGCTGGTTCTACTCCGATTACTTTACAATTCGGTAAAAGTGCTTTGGCTGCGATCGCACACCCTGAAAGTAATCCGCCACCGCCACAACAAACTAATAATAAGTCCAACTCACCAACTTCTTGGATCAGTTCTAAAGCAGTTGTCCCCTGTCCGGCGATGATGCGCGGATGATCGTAAGGCGGAATGAGTGTAATCTTCCTTCCTCTGGAAAGAATATCAGCGAATTGTTCTCTATCTGTTTTTTGGCGGTCATACAAAACGATTTCTGCACCATAATCACTAGTAGCGGCTTGCTTAACAGAGGGAGCATCCTCTGGCATTACAATCGTAGTAGGAATTTTTAACAATTTTCCGGCAAGCGCTACTGCTTGTCCATGATTCCCAGAAGAAAAAGTAACGACACCCCTTTGTTTTTCTGGAATAGGCAGTTGTATGAGTGCGTTGTATGCACCTCTAAATTTAAATGATCCTGTGCGTTGAAAATTTTCGCACTTAAAAAACACTTGGCTATTGGTGCGATCGTTAACGATTGTAGAAGTCAGCACAGGTGTGCGGTGGGCAATCCCCAAAATTCGCTCTTGTGCTGCTTGCACGTCAGTTATAGCAACGGAATTATGCTGTGGCATTGATGACGAGATTAAATATTCTTGCTCTTGTTTATATAGATAGAGATTTTTATATTTGCGCCTAATATGCTTAATTGAAGCATGCTCATTTCAGGTGGATAGCATCATTTTTTTTCACCATAAAAATAGCTACAGCAAATATTATACTCTTTATTCTCAGAGGATGTTTTAAAAGTGTTTGGCTGTGATTTTAGGCACTTCTTTCATTCTAGTTTCCTCAGCCTTCACGACCAATAGTTGTGCTGCTCATTTGTTCTCGCAAAATTGCAACTTGAGAAAGCATAATTTTCTCCATTGCCCCAGTTTCTAAGGTTCCTATCCAGCGAATCATTGATGAGAGAAATAGTTCTTTGAGATATGCGAAAGAAAAGCCATCTGTCAGTGCAACTATCTGATTTATAGCCTCGTCTGACAAATGCATTGCAGTTTTGAATTTATTATTCCACAACGCTATGTAAGCTTGTCTGACTAAGATATCTGGCAGTTCAAAGTGATATTTACGGTCAAAGCGGCTGGGGCGATCGCTAATTGCTGAATCCAAGCGTTCTGGATGATTTGTAGTTGCAATGGTGAGAATTCCGTCGTTCAAAGCGAAGCCGTCCAGTTCATTGAGAAAGAAAGAGCGATTTTCTTCAGTCAAGAGAGAATCGATATCTTCTAGTACCAAAATACAAGATGCTGACTGCCGCGCTTGTTTGAATACTTTACGAATATTTTCGCTATCAGTGTCATACTCAGACTTGAAGCTTTTAACATACAAGCAAGGTTGTTGCATTTGATTAATCAATGCTTTTACTGTATGCGTTTTGCCATTTCCCGGTGAACCAATGAATAAAAGACCTCTCTTCCAAGGCACACCATAAGCTACGTAAGTTTCACGGGATGTAAAGAATTTATTCAGGTCATCTTGAATATCTTCCTTCAGATTACCCTGCAAAATAAGATTATCAAAAGTAGCACCTTTAATGGATTGAAATAGGTCGAGATTTTTTTCCCAATAACCATCTTCAAAGACTAAAACCTCGTCACGAATTTCGGAATTCCAGTCACAAACTGCAACAAAAAATTCTTCAGCTATTACTTTGCTATCAGCTAAAATCCAGTAATATCGAGTTTTACAATAACCTTCTTGCCAACTCATTAAGAGTATATCGAGTTTGTGTCCTTGCCATGTAACTTCAAAACTGGCATTTTCTGTATGGTTGTAAATTTCTTGCTCCATCCCATCCCAGCTAGTAATAATCTGGTTATGGATAAAAATATTATGTTGGAGAGTACAGAGATTTACCTTGGCATACTTCTCCAAATTAAATGTAGAATCATTACCCTCTACCAGTCCTTTATTGGGATAAATTGCTACTAACTCTTGACTAATATTGTAGGCGATCGCATTATTAGGTAGACTAAGTGCTTCTGTAATCAGTTGTTGAATTTTCACAGTTATTTATTTTCCTGGTATGTTATTATCTGGAAATCCTCACATTAGGGTTTAGCTACAGGTTGATATTACACAAACAGTTGCGTAAACTCATATATTAAATCCACCCTGCCCTTACGTAACATAGCTGGATCTAATCTTTCAGTGGTATTGCAAGTCATCAAGACAACTAACCGTTGCTGCATCTGAATACCAGAGTCATCAATTACACTCTGATACAAAGTGCCATCCAGCAAACTCAGAATGTGTTCGGTTTTGTTATTATATTGCGCTACTTCGGAAGCACGATTTTGCGCTAGATTATCAGCTTCGTTAATAACGATACAAATACGCTCTATGTAAGTCGGTGGGACAAAATTAGCGATCGCATCATGATCTAAAATAAAAATTACATACCCTAAAGGTAGAAGAATTTCTTTTGCTACTGCCTGTGTCCAGACTGTTTTACCTGTACCTGGTTGCCCATGTATAACAACCGCTAACTGGTTTTGATTAAGAATCGCTTGCTGTACAGAATCAGTAAAGTTTTGGATATCTGCGGGAAATGTGCGAATCAGAAATTGACTGTGAATTTTGCCTACACGACTTTGATATCCACTCAACATAACTGCTAAGTCATAAGTCGCTTTGTTAATTAGTGGCGTGAGATTTTTCGCCATTAAAGTATATTGTCGTCGCCCGCGATCGTAGGGGTCAATTTGCAACCAAACGTCATATTTCGACCAGTAAGCATAAACAGTATTGAGAACGTCTAAGCGTTCCCAGCTAATAAATTTGTTTATCGGAAAATAAAAATCTCTTTCTGAGTAATACTGGGTAATAATATCGGGACTACCCAACACACCTAAAACTCGCAGTACAGTAATTTCTTGCAGTCGGTTAAGAACATAATCAATAGGAATGCTACTACGACTGACAAATTGGACGATGGGCGTTTCCGTACTCAAAATATCTTTGTAGAGATGATCTGGTGATTGAGGATCTGGCGTGATGTAATTCCAAAACTTTTCAAGTTCATAGCGCGTATTATCAGATACAACATTTAATAAATTAGCCCACCAAGTATAATTATTTCGTCCCAAAACATCAGCAACATTACTCGCTAAATTCAAACTTTTTTGAGTTAATTCGCGGGAGTCATTAGCCAACAATTGCCACAAAAACCCCCAGTCTAATTCTCGGTTAAACGGTCGCCAACCGCTAGCAAGCAAGCTTTGCCGGCTATTATTTGTAGGAGTGCCTTCATTGCTTCTAAAATAGTCAAAATCCATATTTGTTAGTTATGCAGCGTTAATCGAATTATTTTGGGTGAAGTAGGAGATTTTGAAAAAGTTTTCTCGTAAATTAAACTAACTGCGTACAAATGGTAATTTTATTTCCACTGTGCTGTACTGGCTAGGAAGTCTTTTTAATCTAACTCATTTCTTGTGTAATATACTATATTACAGAATAACTACCTACGTCAACTTTTTTGACAAAGCAATTGGTAAGTGGGAGTTTGCTTTTGGCTATCGATGTACCTGCGCTAATTATCCATCTTTAAATGAAGAATAATATCATGTCCGTGGAATTGCCCATAAGATAAAGCACCTAACCCCACTTTTGGCTAACATTAAAGTTACTCTCCCTACTAGCTTGGCTGGTAGTAACGGGAGTTGCAAACAAAAAAATATCTAACTATTTATTGTGGGGTGGGCCGGAAAGCCATTGGTGTCAACTTCAGAAAAAATCTGCTTTGAGAAGGCGTTTTGCCCTCATCCCCTAACCCCTTCTCCCAACTTGGGAGAAGGGGAACTAGAGAATTTGCTCCCCTCTC
>NZ_JBTYKD010000081.1:0-5402 GCF_054880495.1 Nostoc sp. | reverse complement strand
TCGAGGTTCTGTTATCATTACCTAGCAGCTAATCCTCTGAAACCTTTTCAGGCTCTAGTTTCTAGCTAACGAATCGCACTTTCAGCCTTAGCGTAACTTTCTGTACGGTTGCTCATTTCACCCCAAGAAGCAACGATTATTAGTCGCCGTGCCATCAAGCCGCAGTAGCGTAGATAAAATATTGGAGGTTAATGGGTCAATGACTTTGGGGCCAGTGTGGATTGTCCAGTAAATTTGTTTATCTATTTAATTACCGTTAGTGGACGGAACTGAAAACAGGCATTTTGGGACGAATGGTAGTCCTAACTGCCACATTATTAAGCTTGCCTTTGGGGGAAATGGTACGAAAGTCGCAACTATTCCATGAGGCAACCCCTGCTGTAGGTAAAGGCTACAACTGGCACAGCTATTTAGTTAGGTTTAGAGTTGGAATTTTGGTTAAGCCAGGGCTTTCTCCTTGGCTAGCCAGTTCTGGAAGATTTGCTCACGTCCATCGTCACCGTCAATCACACGATAAACTCGTTGGCGTTCGCCCGTTCCATCACGGCCAAGGTATTTGAGTTTCAGCCCTATCTTCTTGAGCAATCGCCGTAAGATAACGATGGGGCTGTCATTGTCATTGAGGGTAATACCCAGAACGGTTTTCACCTGCCACTTCACAGATAGGGCATTGTTAGCCATCTGCACTAAGTCGGCATCAGTTCCCCGGAATTCGCGATCGCCCTTGATGAATTGGGGGATGTTGAACAGTTCCAAGGCATGAATTACCAAACCCAGTTGACCGCCGTTAAAGTCTGGTAGCCAAGCACTCTTGGCAAGAAGCATCTTTTCACCCAGTTTGCGATCGCGGTCAGCAACTTTCGCTCTGCCCAAGGTAAGGTAAAAATGCAGCCTCAGTTGTGGGTAATAACCTTGATCGTCTTTTTTGACGAGTTCTGGGGTAACATCCACACCGTAACGCTGAAGAAGCTTATATTTGCGCTCAATGTGGCGTTCAGTTGTGGTTTTAGCCCGTTGTTGTTGCAGCGCCTCATATTTGGCAGCAGTCATCGCAGTTGTATCGGCAGCAGTGATATCCTGACATTCACCGTTGTAAACTTCATTTGTTTGGGCGGTGATTTCGTTGTTTAACTTTTTGCGAATTTTGTTGTCATGGACATCGACAATGTTATGACCTTCGTTGCCTAATTCCTCTAGCACTGTGTCACGGTAATGAATCATACCCGCATTGATCCGACAGGCCATTTTGCCAAAAACGTTTAAGGCAGTGCGATTAATGTTGATTTCATCGCCGTCAATGATCAATGAAGCATTCTGTAGCAGCTTCAAGTTAGCTTGAAAGCGTTTATGCTCACAGGCTAACAGGGATTTGAGGTTAATTGCTCCGTTGCCAATCTTTCCTAAGCCATGACTGGCTACCCAAAGATGACGCGGTATCGCCTCTCGGACACGGGCTAAGGCTTGGCGAGTGGCATTTTCTGGTGCTACTCCCCGGAAGCATCCCCAAACACTGGTAAAATGTCCGAGTATGTCAATGCTGACCCCTGTGCCGATGGATGGGGAGGCCAGCACAATGTCATATTCCAGCAGCACTTTGTTTAGTCTCTCAATGCAGTTGTAAGCTTCGTGTTCCGGGTTGGCAATCGTTTCGGAGTCAATACGAAGGATTTTTCGGTCGGGGAATTGTTTCTTTAACCGAGCTTCTAAAACTTTGGTTCCCCATTTGGATTTAGCTTTTTGGCAATCAACTGCAATAAAGGGCTTACCCCCGATTTTGATGTGGGCTTCCAGGGCAGCTAACCAATTAACCGGGGTAGTTTGTTTGTAGTGGTAAATGTTCCAGGGTTGTCCCTTCCAGTTGTTGACCACCACCCAAGGGGTAACTTGGGTTTCTGCCAGACCCATGACCATTTCAGGCGATAAATCAGATAAGTCAGCATCAGCCAGGATGACTTTACCACGTCCTGGGGCGAAGGCATTTTTGAACAACTGGGAAAGTTGGTTGAGGACTTCGACCCGATGCTTCTTAACTTCAGTGTTGGCAGAGAGCAAATGCCAGATCACCTGCTCGGATTCGTCAATGATTACTAGCGGTTCTTTCCAGTGGGCAGCGTTAAATCTGGCTTGACCGTTGGGGTGTAAACTGTCTACACACAGGGCAAAACCGAGTAAAATCCCGGTTTCGCTGTTTCTGACTTCGGTGATGTAGGGGATGCCTACCCGATCCGCGATCGCACTTGCTAACTGTACCCTGTGCGATAAGAGGATAACGGGTTGACCGTTGGCGATCGCCTCAGCAACGATCGCGGCAAATGACTCGGTTTTACCAGAACCTTTAACGGATTTGAGTAAAATCAGTTTAGCGGTTTCCGGGATAGCCAATTCTCCCAGGTAACGCTGATTGAGGACGAGTGACCCTGAGTAAGACAGTCGGCTGTACTCTTTGACCTGCCATTTTTCTTTTGTCAGTGCTAGTTTTATAATTTCATCAGTAACAGCTGGCCCCCTAGCGGCAATTAAGTCATCAATGCCTTTTTCGGGGTAACTCCACTGTGTCACTAGGACTTGAGAGCCGCAGGCAGTTAAAAGTTTCGCGGTTTGGCTAATGGCAATATTCACCCGTTGGACTGTTTCTGGCTTGGTGTCGTGGTCAAAGCAGATGATGAATTCACGTCCAAGGGTGGCAAAGTGTTGTAGCTCTGGAATTAGGTGTAAATTACCTGTGGGCTGTCCAAATTCATCTTTGGGATTGCGGTAGCCACTGTTTATCCCAGGAAGGGCGATCGCTGCATAACCCAATGTGAGTAATGCCCCTGCTTTTTTAGCCCCCTCACAAATCACAACTGGGATGTTGTACTTCCATACCCAATGCCAGAAGCCTAATGCCCTATCTTCATCGCTGATGGTCAAGTCATATCGGGCGGCTACACTCTCCCAGATGTAATCTGGTACTGCCAGGAAGAATGCCCGTGTAGGCACTCGCAAGGGGTGTTCATACTTGATGAATTTAAGAACTTTGTTCAGGTCGCGCCTGGGGCGATCGGGCTTCATGCCGCCCCACATCATGGGGCTATAATCGTTGAGTGGATCAACACCACTGCACCACCAGTTCAGTCCTTCGATGTGGCGATACTTCTTGAGTACCCCGTCTCTGAGTCGTCCATCGTTACGGCGGGGGACGTTTTGACCATAAAACAGGTAATCGTAGGCGGCAGTACCCGATACGGAAATCACGTTTAATGCAATAATTCCAGGGTCAACAGCACTGGCTAACCATTCATTCCAGTGGGTTGCTTCTATATAGGAGGGTCGAGATATCGTCTCGCACCCCCCTATAACTTCATGTGGTTGAAGTGCGCGGTTACTATTTATCACAGATTTACCCTCAAATAACTGGTTTTTTAGTATTTCGAGGGGGTTAACGCACTGCTACACCTGATATCTATGAGATTTACTGTTTTGCTGGTTTAGGCTTTTTTACGCTATCAAAAAAAAATGATAAATTTGAATCCAAAAATCTACCAGTGAAAATATAGAAATTTTCACAGCACCTCATATAATATGAGTAAGCAGCGCGGAATAATCTCTTTCGCCAATCAGTGGTTAGAGCTTCCAACTACCAATCCACTTTTTTGGTTCTCTAGAGATGAAACCCGCTCTCAGATATTGAAATATTTAATTTTCTTTGTTGGACAAAGCGTTTACCACTTAGTATCGCTTTGTTTTTTTATTTTTTGGTGTTTTTCTGTTTGTACCTCCGTTAATCGCTTCATTTCAGCAATAGCCTGATTTTACAAAAGTTTTTGTCTTCTGCAACTTGATATTAGTTTGATTTTTTACTTAAATTTCTCCATGTCGTTTAGTGATTATTTTGTTTGGAACTAGCCGGAGGGCTATCGCTTGTTTCCTCGCCATGCTCAAACCATAGTGTAAGTGCTTGCTCTAAAGCTTCACTTTGATTCACATCCCTCTCTGCACAAAGAGCTTTGAACTTTTTGTACATCGCTGTAGGTATGTGACCACTTAGTTGTCGATAATCTTCGCTCCTTCGCCGATCAACCATCAAATCTAAATAACTCATTCTCTCTTAATTTGCCTCCATGACATCTAATTGTCTAGTAATTTTAATATTGTGTTGACACAATGTCGTGACATAGTTAATATATCAGGTATAAGGCAGAAATGCCAAACCAAGAATAAATCTGTGTTGGCTGGTTAAAATGCCGCAGAAATTTTATCGGCTACTACGTTAATGCAGAGATAGTCAAAATCAAGGCAGCAAGCTTATTTCAGAACCTTGTCAATTAAATATTTAGAGGATTAAACCTTATGACAGATTTGGCAGTTCATACCGAAAATGCCAACACAAGGCAAAAGGGTACACTCACAATTATTGCTGGTTATGACCTCGGTAATTCCAGCATTAAATTTGTATCGTCAGACCAAAAAATCAGGTTTCCTAGTTATTTAGAGAACTGTTATTACCGCCCAACCGAGACTCCCACTGAAGGTTACGTCGAGTACCTAGAGGGAGATGCAATGACCAAACTGGACTATAAGCAGTGGTTGTCAGGTTTTGCGGCTTACGACGCTAACCCCAAAAACCACTTGCGAGTGACCGACGATGCTATTGCAAAAGTGAATCAATCGCTGAAACACTTGCTAGCAGTGCTTTCCTATTACCCTTATAAAGCCTCAATTGAGTTAGTAATTTGTGCGTCTTTGCACGAGAGAGGTGATTTAGAAGATCAGTTAATCGATGCGCTTACGGGGCGGCACGTCGTAAAGTTTGGCGGTAAGATTTGCCCCACCGAGGTCAAGATCCATGTTTTGAAGGTCTACGACGAAGGTCATGCAGCAATCGCCGCCTTTGCCCAGAACTTGAACACCAGTAAGCAAAACGTAATTGTTGATATCGGGAATCGGACAGTTATTGCCACTTTAATCGGTTCCAAAGGACATCTAGCTAACCGAAAGACTTTTGATAATGGTGTGGAAGAGTTGATCCGAATGATTTCGGCCAACCCAGACTTTAAAAATCGCTTGGTGGGCGAGATTGCAATGCCGCACCTGATCCGCCAGGGACTAGAAAGTATTGAAAAGCCCTTTTGGTACGGCAAACAGTTCAGTTTTCAAGATGTCTACCAAAAAGAGTTAGCGCCTTGGGTACAGAAGTCCCTAGCGCCAGTATTCAAGTTTATCCACCCTTGGAAAATTAACGCCGACTCCTGCTTGATCATCGGTGGAGGCTCCCAGCTTTCAGGAGTTGATGAAGCATTGAGGGCTAAAGGGTTCGTAGTAGCAGATAACCCAGTTTGGGCAAACGCGATTGGGCTTTACCAACTAGCAAAGATGATTCATTTAAGGAGTGTGAATGAACAGCAATGAAAGCATTCGGGTAG
>NZ_JBTYKD010000080.1:0-30157 GCF_054880495.1 Nostoc sp. | reverse complement strand
TAGGGGTAGCCCTACGCAAAAATAGCTCGATGCCAGGATTCATAATTCTACTCAAGCCTCCTCATCATCATTTGAGGAGGCTTTTGTTATTGTTGAGAATCGTCAAGTTTTGACTAATCAAGCAGAATTACAAAAGATTTCGACGAACCATTTTTTCAGGTTTGGTAAACGTTAAATTTGCTTGTTCTTCTTCCGCCATTGCATCCAAGGGCAAATTTAAGAATACGAAACATAAATTGAGTTCGCCGCATCGGTGAGAGGTTAAGGTAATTGCACGTTTGTCAAGAGGGTGCAGGAAAAGGGGATAAATCCAGCTTGGAGACTGGCTTTCGTAGAGCTTTGACCACTAGACGATTTAACTCTTGAACGCCAGGAACTTGTCGCCACAATAGTGTTAAAACTGCTGCCACCATTAAAGATAAATTCACAATTCTATCTCGTAACAACGTTGCCCGCTTCTTGCAAAGTTATTTTGTCGTTACAATATTTTTTTTACCTTATTAAGACTATTTTGAGTATTTTAGCTGATTGACAAAAGGCGCTTTATTATAATCTCTCACGGATGGGGTAACTTTAAACTTGAGGAGTTCTATAACCACGCTCTTTGAACCCTGTGCTTGCTAATTTGCCAAAATAGAGATGTAGGCTAGAATAACTACGCTTTTAGCATAGCTTGATTGCCTACACTCAGGAGCAAGGGTCGGCTGGTTTGAAATAAGTAAGAGGAAGGAATGTATGGATAGCAACAACTGGTTGCAACAATTAATGATGGTGGGTCTTGGCACAACGTCTTTAGTAGGAGAAAAACTGCGCCAAGTTAGTGATGATTTAGTTAAAGACGGTAAGCTAAATCCTGAGCAAGCTAAGGCGGTAATAGATGATATTGCCCAGCAGTTAAAGTCGGAACAGGGAAACTTCGATGTCCAAATGCAACGGCAAATGCGAAATATGATGCAGGATTTGGGGGTGGCTCGCCAGTCGGAAGTGGACGAACTGCGGGGCAGAATTGACCGTTTAGAGCGTCAACTCCGTGATTTAGAAAATAAGCTTTGGCGTTAGAATGTCCTTTGTGATTTAAACTAATTGTGTCCTGTTGGTAATGTTTTTGCCAGGATACCTAAGTAAGGAGAACTGATTTTGAAACCTATTTTCCTCAGCGTGGCGTTCATGCTGGTATGTGTCGTGCTTTTGGTTGTGGGGCAAGTAAGCAGTAAACAGAATACTGCCATTGCTGCCCAGTTTACCCAAACACCGCCAGCGCCCACAACTGTAACTGAAAATAATACTCTAATTGCGAGCAATACTATGTCTGATGCTAATGTCGTAACTACCCCTTCGGGATTAAAGTACGTCGAGGAAAAAGAGGGGACTGGGGCGACTCCTCAATCTGGACAAACGGTTGAAGTTCACTATGTCGGCACTCTAGAAGATGGTACTAAGTTTGATAGTTCACGCGATCGCGGCCAACCCTTCAGCTTTAAAATTGGCGTTGGACAGGTAATCAAAGGTTGGGACGAAGGACTTAGCACGATGAAAGTAGGCGGTCGTCGTCAGTTAATCATCCCCCCTGAGTTAGGTTATGGCTCTCGTGGTGCTGGTGGCGTGATTCCACCTAACGCCATTCTGCATTTTGATGTGGAATTGCTGGGAGTTAAGTAGGGAATGGGGCATGGGAACTAGGGACAAGGGGGAATTATTAAAAGAAGTTTCTCTTGTCTGTGTTCTCAATGCCCAATGCCCAATCAAATAAATTAGGTATTTCAGAGTATAGACGGGACAGAAGTACAGCTAGAAAACATGAGATAAACAATCTCTAACTTTGATCAGACTGCCGCGACTATACCAAAGACCTAAACGGGGAGCATCCACTTTTGCAAGAAACATAATTATTTGGTGTCAAAAACCCTACTATATGGTTGGTCTAAAAAAGTCGATCTGCCAAAAGTGGATGCTCCCCCTAAACATCAGTTAATTATGGATATAAGACTATATCAAATAGAGAATGACTATTCGCCAAAAATACATCATTAATGAGTAAATCAGGCTCGTTCATTGTTCAAATAAAAATATTGTGATGGTTTAATCTTTTAAATCATCAATATAAAATTCTGCCGCAGTTATTTCCCATTCTATCCAGCCTAATGGTTTTATGAACAAGCCCTCAATTAAATATTCCGAATAATCTACACAAGTATCACAACTATAATCGAATTCATTATTGAATAAGTGCTGTCGAAAGCCTTTAGTTTGTACATCATTGTACTCATTAAAAATTCTTTTTGATGATATTACTCCTTTAAATATGACCTTACATGGTTCATCAAATTTACTTGTGGCTGATAAAGGATGTGGAGGATAGATTTCAAGTCCTTTTTTAATATTAACTGTAATAGAGTCTTGAGTAATGTCAAAGCTTTCTATCTTAGATTCTGGAAAATGCAAATCATCAAAATGACCTCTTATAATGCTCAGTAGTTTTTCTTCCTTAAGATTGTTGTAAGCACAGTTCCTTGAATTTGGGAACCATCACAGAGTATTGCACGCTCTTGTTTTGGGCTATTTCGGCAAAAGCTAGACTACCTCTATTTTTGGCGAAGTTATTGATTTAAATAATTATTTCATCTGGCTAAATTTTTAAATTTTGAAACTTCGTAAATTGTGGATTGAACAAAAGTTTCGCAGTACCTGTAGGTCCGTTGCGATGTTTAGCTATAATTACTTCAGCAATGCCGCGATCGGGAGTATCGGGAGAGTAGTACTCGTCGCGGTATAACATGATTACTAAATCCGCGTCTTGTTCAATACTTCCACTTTCACGTAAATCTGACAACATCGGACGCTTGTTAGTGCGTGCTTCCACACCTCGACTTAACTGAGATAAAGCAATAACTGGTACAGATAATTCACGCGCTAAACCTTTAAGTTGACGTGTAATTTTTGATAATTCTTGTACGCGATTATCGCCTGCTCCTTCCATCAATTGTAAGTAATCTATTACAATCAAACCTAATTCAGTTCCTTGTTCTGCTTGCAGTCTTCTTGCCTGACTACGAATTTGTGTAACTGTAATATTCGGCGTGTCGTCAATATAAATCGGCATCTCGGAAAGGATACCAATAGCACGGCTTAAAGGTTCCCACTGTGTTTGGGACAGGCGTCCAGTTCGCAGATAACTACTTTCAATTTGCGCTTCGCTAGCTAATAATCGTTGCGTCAGTTGCTCTTTTGACATTTCCAAGCTGAAAATAGCAACTGGTAATTTATAAGAAGCGGCGATATTATGAGCAAGGTTTAAGCAAAAGGCGGTTTTTCCCATTGATGGCCTGCCAGCGACAATAATTAAATCAGAACGCTGAAAGCCGCTAGTCATAGCATCTAAATCGTAAAATCCGCAGGGAATCCCAGGTAAGGCAATGCCTTGATTTCGATCTTCAATATCCTGGAAATTATTAATTAGAGTATCAGAAATGTGAACTAAACCCGATTGCGGACGCTCTTGAGTAACTGAGAATACTTTCTGTTCTGCCTGATCTAAAACAATTGGTAATTCGGTTTCTGTCTCATAACCAAGATGTACAATTTCATTGCCAGCTTTAATTAAGCACCGCCGCAGGTATTTGTCCATCACTAACCCTGCTAAGGCGTCGATGTTCACGGCTGACACTGTGCGGTCTACCAGAGTTGCTAACTTATTTCTGCCACCAATGCGGGCAAGGATATCATGGTCAGTCAGCCAACTTGTGACTGAGAGTAAGTCTGTGGCTTTACCTTGAGCATGGAGCCTCACAGCTGCTTGATAAATATCTTTGTGAGCGCTAATATAAAAAGCTTCTGGAAGGAGGCGATCGCTAACTCGACTAATCGCCTCTGGATCTAGTAAAATACCCCCCAAAATCGCTTCTTCCGCCTCAATATTTTGTGGTGGGAGGCGTAGTTTACCGCCGTAGGCATCGCTACCATCGCCTTTAAAACTTAGTTCTTCAGCCATAAACGATTTTAGTTTTGAGATGAAAGCTAGTCGGGAGTTAGGAGTTAAGAGTTAAGAGTTAGGAGTTAGGAGTTAAGAGTTATTATTCACCTTTGCTTCCCTTGCTCCCTCATCCCCCTCATCTCCCTCATCTCCGCGTCCCCCTCCTGAGTTAGCTAGCGACTACTTGAATATCCACTTGCGCCGCTACTTCCGAATACAGCTTGATTTCGGCTTGATAAGTACCAAGGTGGTTAATATCGGGGATGGTAATGCCACGCCGATCGACTTCTTGACCGGTGGCTGCCTTAATTGCATCTACAACATCTTGGGTGGTGATAGTACCGAAAATTGCTTCGTTTTCACCAACTGGCTTGGCAATTGTCAAGCTGCCAACTTTTTCTAAAGATTCTTTTTGCTCAAGAGCTTGTTGTCTGAGTTCTAATTGCCGTTGACGCTCTTGCTCACGACGGCGTTCTACTTGCTTGAGAATACCAGGAGTGGCATTGGTTGCCAATTTCTGGGGAATCAGATAATTACGAGCGTAGCCAGGAGCTACTTCCACTAAGTCGCCAGATTTTCCCAGCTTACTGATATCCTGATTTAAAACTAACTGCACACGTTTCGCCATCGGTTTTTGTTTTTCCTGTAAAATCTGATTAATTTGGGTTTGGGTAAGATAGCTCACAATGTCAGTGCTGTATTCCAAGCTTCTTGGCCTAAATACCCTAAAGCTTACAGATCCTAGCGAAAGGAAGGGTGCGATCGCAACTATTATCGCTAGAAAATTGAAGGAATGCCGCGAGTGGGGAGTAGGGAGTAGGGGAGATGAGGGAGATGAACTTTTCTCCAATGCCCAATGCCCAATGCCTAAAAGTTATTTCTCATTTCCCGTATCTGCGCAAAGGTTTGCACTCCATCGCCACTCTTAACAGTTAATTGTAATGATGGCTGATCCCAACGTAAAAAGGGATTGGTTCGCTTCTCCACTCCCAGCAGCGAGGGAATGGTAGCTTCTCCTCGACTACGGTAAGCCTTCACTTCATTGAAGCGCCTTTGTAAGTCGGCGTTGTCGCCATCCACAGTTAGGGCAAATTGCAGATTTTTTAAGGTGTATTCGTGGGCGCACCAAACGCGTGTATCATCGGGTAGCGATCGCAATTTGCTTAAAGAATCCACCATCTGGGTCGGTGTTCCTTCAAACAAGCGACCGCACCCGCCAGAAAATAAAGTATCGCCGCAAAATAAATCGCCTGTCTCACCAGCTTTTTCGGGGGGAAAGTAGTAAACGATGTGAGCGCGGGTATGTCCGGGAACGAAGATAACTTCAGCTACGCGGTCTGCAAACTGGACGCGATCGCCTTCTTGCAAAAACACCTGCTGTCCGGGAACTCTACCACGATCCTCAGCACCTCCATTAACTATCACTTGGGGGAATTCTTCTATTAACTGCTTATTACCACCCACATGATCGTTATGATGGTGGGTGTTGAAAATTGCTACCAACTCAGCTTTTAATTTTGCCAGTTTCTTTAATACTGGTTGAGCCTCAGCTGGATCGACAACAGCCGCGATACTTTGCCGTGCATCGTACAGCAAAAATATATAGTTGTCTGAGAGTGCCTCAAGACGGATTACCTGCATTACCTTTACCTCCCTTATAAATGGATATCTAGTCTCAAAAAATCTCATTTCTACGTGAAATTTCGGTAGACGAACTAGCCAATATGACGTTAGCTTTATTTAGGTTTTTATTGAAGCTTGATATCTAAGGTTAACTAAAAATATCCGCTTTCCGATAATTGATGACAAATTAAAGCCTGATTCATCTTCCCCTGAAAAAAATTCAAAGTAAGAGATAGCCTATATTAAAACCATTTCCTAGTCTATAAAACCTTAGTTATCGCATAATAATACTGAGAAAGTTTTGTCAACAAAAATCAAGTAATATTTTTTTTAGCGCCAAATATCCCACATCTGAATCAAAATTTCATCCAGGACTATATTAACGTCACAAACCTTCTATGTACAAAGAATTTCGACAACAGGTAATTTCGGCAATTCGGGATGCCGTGAACAACGTCCGATATCCCAAGCGCATCCTTGTTGTGCGACAGTCAGATCACCAGTCTACATACAATGACTACTTTCTTTATTGGGTCAGTCAAAATGTACCTGAGGCAGCACATCTGTTTGAACTCCATTATCTACCTTGTGAGATAAATGACTGGGATCGTTATGCACTATTTATACCTTGGCTACAAGATCCCCTCAAAGAAAGATTTCCGCATATTTATCAATATGCCCAACCAATAGAAGCAGAATGTAAAAAACGCAACATTCCCATTGTTAATCCTATTGATAACCTCTCAAATTCAATTAAATCGCTGGCAGCACGGCGGATTGGTAGTGTAGAGGGCATTCGCACCGCCAAAACAGTGCCGATTACTGATATAGAAACTTTCAAAAAGACACAAGGAGGATTGTCAACTCCCTTCTTTATCCGTGAAGACTGGGTGCATGGCTGCCAAATCTTTTTCGTCCAAAATCTCGATGACTTGGAAAACATCCCTTTTGAAAAGATGCTTGCCCCGATTGCAGTAGAATTTCTGGATGTTAGGGAAAAAGATGGTCTGTATCGTAAGTATCGCTACTTTGCTGTGGGAGATGAAGGTATCCCTGGCCCTTTAATGATTTCCAAATCTTGGGAAGTACGCGACAACGATAATCGCGTAATTAATGAATCAATAATAGCAGAAGATATTGCTTATTTCAGTGGAGAAGACCCTAATCATCATCTTTTGCAGCAGGCACGCAAAGCATTAGGTTTTGATTTTATGGCTTTTGATTACAGCTATGACGAACAGAGAAACCTCATTGTCTGGGAACCAAATCCTTTCCCAGTAATCTGGGGTTCACATGACGGTGAAGCTGACAAAAAGTATGCATTGCCATCAAGAGATCGCATCTATATAGCACTCCTCAAATATTACTTGCAGCGTGCCAACATCTCAATTAAAATACCAACTTAGTACAACATTTAATTAGTTCATAGCGAATTCTCCGCGTGCCTCTGCGCTTCCCTGTGCGCGACGGCAGTCGCTACAACGAGGGGAACCCCCGCAACGCGCTGCCTCCCCTTTGCGTTTAAATTTCAACCCTCAATTAGCCACGATTTTACGTAACACTGTACTTAGTTTATTTCCCCCTACTTAATTTTCTCCGGCGTGAATTTTGAACTATACCTTTTCAATAAGAAGAATGTTTAATCAATGACTCCACTTGTTTCAATCGTTGTTACCTGTTTTAATCAAGCTAGCTACCTAGAACGCTCAGTTAAAAGCGTACTATCACAAACATTTACTGACCTTGAATGTATTATGGTAGATGATGGCTCTACTGATAATACACAAGAAGTTGCTCAACAATTGATCAGTCTAGATTCAAGAGTCAGCTACTTCTATAAAGAAAATGGCGGAGTATCCTCAAGTCGGAATTTTGGTTTTAAACAGGCACAAGGTAAGTGGATTCAGTTTCTAGATGGAGATGATTGGATTCATAAAGATAAAATTAAATTTCAATTAGATCATTTAACTGCCTTGGATGTTCAAGAAAATACTGTTTTTTATACGGATTATGAACGGGTATTTATAGACAAAGAACAGGAAATTATCAACACAGAGGAAAATATAGTTGGTTCTTTATCAAGAGAGCAATTGATTGAACGATTACTCATTCCTGATTTTTTAGCTGATTCTCCCTTTCCCTTACTTCAGCAATGTCTATTGATGAGTAGAGATGTGCAGGAGAAAAAAAGATTTGATGAACGCTTAAAAGCTCTGCAAGATAGAGATTTTACAATAGACCTTTTAATTGCCAATGTTAATTTTGTCTACACACCGATGATCGGAGCATATTATACAAAACATCAGTCTAATAGAACTAATAACTGGTCTTATATGAAAGCTTATTACATTTTGTTATATGAGACAGTGTGCAGTAAGCATCATGATTTAATCCCTTTATGCCAAGTAGGTATAGATTTTTTGCTTAAAGAAGCAATTAGAGAAAAAGAGCAAGATAATTTTGCTCGGTTAATTAAAATGTTTTCCCCTCCTTTGTACTTATTAAATAAAAAAATCAAGATTAATCATAGTTATTTACTCAAGCTAATTTATCAAACGAGGCTAATTATTCCCAGTTTTGTACTTTATGAAAACTACCGAGGCCCGCGATCGCAAAAAATTATCTCGATTTTTTCCCAGTTCATCAATTTGTTTAAAAAATGAAAAAGCAGTTATGCAAATAGTGATTAAAGCAACTAATATATGAAAGGAAAAGTTTCGTTAGTTGTGAGTGACTTATCTGGTGGAGGCTCAGTTAGAGCGTTTTTACTAGCTCAAGTTCTAAAAAAAATCGACTATGAAGTTGAGATTGTCGGATTTTTATTTGGTCAAGAATTGTATGCTATTCCCCCTAGAGAAATACCAGTAGTTGCTATTGATGGTAAAAACTATCCTGAGTTTTTTACTTCAGCTAAAAAACTTTGGCAAAAACTAGATGGCGATATTATTTATGCAGTCAAACCTAAACCGACAAGTTTTGGTGTGTCTCTACTGAATAAATTAGCTAGTGGTCGTCCTTTGCTTTTAGATATGGATGACTGGGAACTTAGCTGGCATGGAGGTTTTGAATGGAAGTATCGCCCCAGTCTTAAGCAATTTGCCAGGGACATTTTTAAAAAAAATGGTGCATTGAGATTTCCCGATCATCCACTTTATCTCCAGTGGATGGAAAGTTTAGTATCTCGTGCCAATGGGATTACGATAGATACTCAGTTTCTTCAAGACCGCTTTGGGGGTGTTTATTTGCCTAATGGCAAAGATACTGCCATGTTTGACCCTGAAAAATATAACCCAGAGGTCAGCAGAGAGCGTTATGGTTTGACAAACTATCGAGTTCTGATGTTTCCTGGTGCGCCAAGACCTCACAAGGGAGTTGAAGATGTCTTAATAGCGTTAGATCAGTTGAATCAGCAAGATTTAAAATTAGTAATTGTGGGAGGCAGTCCTTATGATGATTATGATCAGCAGCTGATTCAAAAATGGGGACGCTGGATTATCAAGTTGCCAAAATGTCCTGTAGAGGTTATGCCTGATGTTGTAGCAGCTGCTCACGTTGTAGTTGTTCCCCAGCGAGATAGCGTAATTGCTAGTGCCCAATTTCCTCTGAAGTTAACAGATGGGATGGCAATGGCTAAACCTGTGTTATCCACACGAGTGGGAGACATTCCCAAAATTTTAGCAGAAACTGGTTATTTAGTTGATCCTAGTTGTCCCCAACAAATTGCTGCACAAATTCAACTGATATTTGCGGATGTAGAACAAGCAAAAGAGCGAGGTAGAAAGGCTAGAGAAAGATGTTTAGAAAAGTACAGCTTAGAAACTATGGCATCTACCTTATCTGAGTTAATTTCCGGCTTGTAAGGATGGTGCATAGTTATAAATCTTTGATTAATCTAGATTTAACTCAGTTAAAAATATCGTAACAGGCATAGTATAGCATCTAAAAATCGCTCTTGATTGATAGAAGGTTGTATCTATAACATGTTTTATTCCCGCGATCAAATTATAAATTTATAATCTAAATCCCCAATGTCTAACAACAAACTACTAGTAAAATTTGCTAAACCTTATCCAGCTAGGATATTTTTTACAATCTTGTTCGGATTTTCTAGCGCTTTATTTAACGGTGTGGGTACGACACTGATTGTGCCAGTAATTCTTCAAATAGTGGGTCAACCTGTGAATTTAACAGGTGCTCCGCCAATTATTAAAGCTATTATCTCTCCCTTTGATCATGTTCCAGAAAATTACCGCCTAGCGGTGATGGCTGGCTCAATTATATTTACAATTGTTTTAAAAAATTTAACTAGCTATATCGGTAGTTTGGTGTCGAGTTCTTTAACGCGGACGTTGACATCAGATATGCGGGAAGCCGGGTTGAAGTTATTACTAGATATTGACATAGATTATTATAGCAAAACGAAAGTTGGTGATCTAATCAACAGCCTTGGGGGAGAAATTGGTCGTGCTGCGAGTGCTATAGGCGGTGTAATCAGGTTAATTATACTGGCAATTACGATTCTAGTTTTTGTGGCTTTATTGCTGTCAATTTCCTGGCAGTTGACCATTGCCACTACACTGTTGCTAACTTTGGTGACGTTGGTAAATCAGTATGCAATTTACCGCTCAAGAGATTTTGGTGCCCAGTTTTCAGAGATGTCTAAAGCTTATTCTATTTCTGTGTTAGAAACGCTAAATGGAATTCGCCTAGTAAAGGCAACTGGAAATGAAGAAAGAGAATATAAACGGATTCAAAAACTAATTCGTGACCGAGAAAAAGCAGATTTTCAGTCCCAGGTGAATTCTGAGGCGATTACACCAGTTAGCGAGGTGACGGGCATTATAGCCTTAATAGTGATTGTCTTTTTGGGTCGCACCTTATTTGCCAACGAGATTACTTCAGTCTCAGCCGTTTTAATTACATATTTATTGTTGCTATTGCGACTGCTACCATTTATTTCTCAGTTAAATACTCTTCGGAGTAGCTTTGCTAATACTGCTTCTAGTGTGGATATTGTCGCTGATTTTTTACGACAAGATAATAAGCCGTTCATGAGTAGCGGGATGATTCCTTATGAGAAATTAAAAGAGGGAGTGCATTTTAAGCATCTCTGTTTTTCCTATCCTAATCATCAAAATATAGTACTTAAAGACGTAGATTTATATTTACCACGCGGTACTACTCTGGCTTTGGTGGGTAGTTCTGGTGCTGGTAAATCAACAATGGCAGACCTCTTACCGAGATTTTATGACCCCACATCTGGCTGTATTACCCTAGACGGAATAGATTTGCGAGATTTCGATTTGAAATCGGTGCGAAAGGCGATGGGAATTGTCAGTCAAGATACGTTTCTCTTTAATGATTCTGTGCGGAACAATATTGCTTATGGACGACCGGAGGCTAGTGATGATCAAATTCTCACAGCCGCAAAGCGAGCAAACGCCTATGAGTTTATTAACAAATTGCCCCAAGGATTTGATACGCCGGTTGGCGATCGCGGCGTGATGCTATCTGGTGGACAAAGACAAAGATTAGCGATCGCTCGCGCATTACTCCAAAATCCCGAAATTCTGATTTTAGATGAAGCCACCAGCGCTTTAGATACCGTTTCCGAACGCTTAGTACAAGCTGCACTCGATGACCTAAGTCGCGATCGCACCACCCTAGTAATCGCTCACCGCCTTTCCACAGTCCAAAAAGCTGATCAAATCGCCGTTTTAGACCAAGGAAGTGTAGTAGAAATCGGCACCCATAAAGAACTTTTACAAAAAGGTAGTTACTACTCACGCCTCTACTCAATGCAATTTACTGATCAGCCGGAAATTTCCACCAGAACTAATCCCAGCTTTAACCAAATTTCTCACGAACTGCGGACAAGGCTTAACTCCATGATTGGTTTCCTTGGACTATTAGTTGATGATCTGGTAGACAATTCCCAAGAGCGGCAGGAATTAATTGAGGAATCATACAATTCAGCCTTAAAAGTTCTCAACGCCATTGATGTCTTCGACGATGTGGTTCACCTGAAAATTAACCAGAAATTTTCGTCAGATGTAGACCAAAATCAAAATGGAAATAACCAGTATCAAAACTTTAGTTATATCTCGAATGAGTTTCACACACATCTCTATCCCCTCCTTATTTCTCTACACTTGCTAGTCGATAAATTAGAATCCGAACTCGAAAAAGAAAATCGATTAATTGCAGAATCTTATCACTCTGCTATTTACCTACTAGATACATTAAAGCTTTTTGAGAATAGAGGTTAATTTTAGTTAATGCAATTAACCAAAGTATTTTTACTACAATCTTGAAAAACCTATCATCCAAAACAATGATAAATTATTCAAAAAAAAATCAATATCAATATATTTTTTATACCGGAGAGCCATCACTACAACCGGACACAGCACACGAAATTCATGATGTTCTTTGCGCTAATGCAGCAGCTAACTTAGGCTACTCCTCAGTTTTAATTTATCCAGATAAAAAACATTCTGTTAATCTCCTATCGTTAATTTATCCTTATCAACCCAAAAGACCCGGCAGAGAATTTATAGAATTTTACGATGTTCAAGAAAAGCTCAAAATTGCTCCATTGCCAATGCCTTGGCCTATTGATAAAATAGCTGGTAAATTTACTAACTCCAGTACAGTAGTAACCAAATATTATTTACCGATTCATATCCGCCCTAATACTAAAGTTGTCCATACGCGGGATTGGAACTTTGTCAAAGCCGCAGTCAAAAATAAAATTCCTACTATCTATGAACGTCACTACTTTCAAGACCAAAAATTTGAGCCGGAAATCGTCCACAGTCCCTATTTTAAAATAGCCATAACTCAGTCGGAGCCCATCCGGCAAAGCTTAATAGAATATGCAATGCCACCGGAAAAAGTCGTTTGGCTACATAACGGATTCAATCAATCATTTTCAGTCAGGCAGCCCCAAGAAGCCGAAACATGGCGTCAAGAATTGCTCATAAATGGACGTAAGCATTTAGTTGTCTATTCCGGCGCTTTATATCATTTCAAAGGGGTTGATATCTTAATTGATTCTGCTAAAGAATTGCCAGAAATTCAGTTTGTCATTACAGGAGGTACAGAAGCACAAGTACAAGCATACCAACAACTAGCCAGAGATAAAAATGTAGAAAACGTTAAATTATTAGGCTGGATACTTCCACGAGAACGATTAGTCAGCTTATTTCAAGCAGCTGATATTTTGGTTCATCCTCACTGCGCTGGAAAATCAGCAGATTTCACAAATCCAGTTAAGTTTTTTCAGTATATGGCTGCTGGCACTCCTATAGTTGCAACTGAAATTCCACCTTTAATGGAATTCAAGACATCACCTTTAATTGCTAATTGGTGTACACCAGATAACCCGGATAAACTTGCCCAATCTATTCAACATACTTTAGAAGCCTATCCCAGAAAAATAGAGGGTTATGCAGCTAGTATAGATTTTGCCCAGCAATTCTCTTGGGAGAATAGAATTACCAAAATATTAAGCTACCTAGAAGAAGATCAGCGTCCACCAATTATGGGATAACGGTACAAAAATTAACTGAAAACTAACTACGAATAAATACGATTTATGACTATCAAAACTGTTGGGATGATTAGCAGCTATTCAGGTCTTGCTAAAACCAGAGATTGGTTATGGCAACAAACTCCGCACTCTTTTGGTGTTTGGGACAACATCCAAATGTTGAAAATAGCCCAAAAGCCAGACTTTATGTTGCTATATCAGTTTGATTTTCCTCAACCATCCCCACAACCATCTTGGTTAGATATTGTTCGTAAACGACAACAAAAACCAGAAATAAATATAGAATCTCTATTATGTGGTGTGCCGAAAGAGCGGATTATTTATTTTCTCCGCGAACCGCCCTTAGATGAAATTGTAGAAATAAGTAAGCGGAATTATCAGGAAGCTGAAAAGTATTGTGGTCATGTTTCTGGGCCCGATGACTTTGCGCCCAATCCCGATTATATGCCTGCTATTTGGTATCATGCCAAATCATTTGAGGATTTAAATGAAATGCCAATCCCGGAAAAAATTGCTCCATGCAGTTGGATTACTTCGGGAATTAACCGGACAGCTAATCATCGCCAGCGCTTAGACTTTTTGAAATCATTGCAAGCTAGCGGCACTAAGTTCGATTTGTATGGGCGGGACTTACCTGCATGGTCCCCAACAAAAGGTGAACTTGGTCACAAATGGCATGGAATGGCACCATACTACTACAATCTGGCAATTGAAAACTATGCAGAAAATAGTTGGTATGTAAGTGAAAAATTGTGGGATTCTTTGCTGGCTTGGTGTCTGCCAATTTATTATGGTGGCCCGGCTGCTGATAAATTATTGCCACCCGGTAGTTTTTTGCGGTTGCCCAGTTTAGATGAAAAAGGCATTGCCTACATCCAAGAAGTGACAGCTACACCTGATGCTTGGTATGCTGCTAAAGATGCGATCGCAGAAGCACGTCAAATCATTTTACGCAAATTAAACCTGCTTAACTGGTTGTCAAACTTTGTTGCTCAACACTCATAAATTATGAATGGTATTTGTACCCTTGGCAATGATTATGTTTTCGATCAGCTGGTGGCTTTGCTCAATAGTATTGATGTTATCTTGGGTTCAGAAACTCCTGTTTGTATCTATCCTTTCGATGATCAGACACAGCGAATTGCTGATGAAATAGCTAAACGCCCTAATGTATTTCTTTACGATAATCAAGAATCAATCAATCGCTGGGATCAATTTATGCTCACAGCAGCACCAGAACGATTGAATCGTAGTAAATTTCGTTTGTATGGCGCTCACCGTCGTTTTTGTGCTTTTGATGGGCCATTCGATAAGTTTATCTATTTAGATGCAGATACTTTGGTGATTAACTCACTAGCGACAGTCTTTGAAAAGCTAGATAGTTATGATTTTGTTGTCTACGATTTCCAATTTAAGGATGTTAGTAAAATATATAATACTAATTCTCCAAAATTACTAGAAGTTTTCGAGCAAAAACGCATTGATTCCGAAATATTTTGCTCAGGCTTCTATGGCGCAAAACGAGGAATATTTAACTCAGAACAAAGAGATTGGCTGATATCCCATTTACAAAATGGGGAAGCAGAAATTTTGTATAGCGGTGCTGGTGAACAACCACTGATCAATTACATGGTAATGAGATCTAATTTTTCTATTTATAACTTTGCTCTCCAACTGCCAGATAATCAAACAACAGGATGTTCTGCCACATCTAAGCATTTCGAGGAACGAGAACATCTTCTTTATGACAAAGGTAATCGCCTAACCTACCTTCATTACATTGGGATTCCTCCTAATATCAATCAAGCAGTCTGTGCAGGAGAAAATCTTGAGTTTCCCTATCGAGATTTATTTCTGTATTATCGTTATTTACACGAACCAGAGAAGCGTCCAGTCTTTAAAAATCCTCCTAAGAATTATAATGACGCTCCAACACCAAATTTACTTACAAGAGCTTTGCGAAAACTTAAGTTAATTAACCAAGGATAATTTATGAGTAGGGGCATTTATATAGTTGCCAATGACCGCGTTATCGATAATGCGATCGCTTTACTCAATAGCATTCGTTACTATGACCCAGAAGTGACTGTTTATCTCATACCTTTTAATGAAAATTATCAGAAAGTGGCAGAACAGCTTGCTACGTTACACAACGTCCAAATCTTCCCAGATTTAGAACTTATTGATACATTTACCAAACGCATCGGAGAAATTTTTGATCGAGATTTCCTCGCCTTACCCAACAAAATGCGTAAACTGGTGGCGTGGTTTGGCCCTTTAGATGAATTTATTTATATTGATACGGATATTGTCGTTTTTGAAAAAATCGCCGACAATTTAGACAAACTTTCAGAAGTCGATTTCTTCTGTTGTGATTACCATCATGCCTATGACAAGCTGCGAAATATCTTTTCCCCATTTGTAAAAGAGCAGCAAATTTTTTCTGATGCCCAACTTCAAGATGTTTTCAACAGTGGCTTTTGGGCTTCGAGAAAAGGAATTATTACCGAACAACAAATGGATGAAGCTTTGCGTGAGTGTGCAGCACATCGTGAGTATTTCGATTTTTCGGAAGGAGTTACAGACCAACCGATTCTGAATTATCTTGTGCTTAAGCTAATTGCCAAACGTGGAAATCTCGTCAAAATTCCTGGGGGAGGTCCTGGTAGTTGGGCTGGTTCGCAAAATTTCCAACAGCAAGAATACGCCCTCTATGACCGAGGACAACGACTAAAATATCTCCACTGGGCTGGTACGCGGATGAAAAGTGGTTGTCCCTATTGGCAATTGTGGGAACACTATCGCTATCTCCATCAAGGTAAATTGGCTTTCATCCCCAAACTAACTCGCCGTTTATTTCCCTTTGTTGCTGCCCGTACTTAATATTAGGAGTATCCCCAATGAGCGATGGCATTTACATTTTAGCGAATGATGTTGTCTATGACCAACTAGTTGCATTGCTCAATAGTATAGAAGCTAATGCTGGTAGAAAAATCCCTATTTGTGTAATTCCATATAATGATCAGTTAGACAAAGTAAAGGCAGAGATTGCATCTAGAGATAATGTCACTTTATTTGAAGACTCTGATTCCATAGCCTACTGGGATAACTTTGCCACCCAGATATGGAAAAATTACCCTAGAGCACAAAAAACTTGGCGAGAGTGGGGCTTCCCGGAACTCTATGTTCTACCAATGCACCGCAAATTGTGTGCTGTGGATGGTTCCTTTGATAGATTTATTTATTTTGATGCAGATACCTTGTTAATGGGGCCTGTAGATTATGTATATGAAAAATTAGATGCCGATGATTGGGTAGTCAATGATTTTCAGTATAAGTCTGATTTAAAATTTATTTTTGATGGTTCGTCAGAGCAGATGCAGCAAGTTTTCAAGTCAGAAAATTTGCAATCTAAAGTATTTTGTGCTGGTTGGTTTGCTACTAAGAAAAATATTTTTTCTAAAGCTTTAAGAGCCGACTTACTCGACAAACTAATAGCGGGTGAAGCTGAAGTGATGTGTTGTTTAGGTCCTGACCAATCTTTATTTAACTACATGGTGTTGAAAAGTGCAATTTCCTATTATAACTTTGCTTTTCATGACTGCGAACAGGCAACTGGTAATCACTGGAGTTCTCAATTTGATGTGGTAGATAATATCCTATACGACCAAGGTCGGAGATTGACATACTTACACTATATGAGTATATCTTCTTCAGCTTTTACGAGGCTTTGTGGGGGTGAAGATGTTGATATTCCTTACCGCGATGTTTTCTTATATTACCGCTATTTAAAATCGCCTGAAAAACGTCCTCAAAGCTTTAGCCGCCCAAGCCAGCTAATGCTGATGCAAAAGTCTACTATTAGTTTTATTCAGCAAAGAGTCAATAACATTAAGCTAAAATACCGTAACTTTAAGGATAAAATTAGTCAATAATTCTGCAAAAATTAACTTAGAAATTTTTTGTTGAATTAGCTACTATGTGAATCATCTCAACATAGCTTGGCAACAATTTAGCCCAGCTAAAACGCTCATAAATAGAGTGATGACGCTGATAAAATTTAGATTTATCTTCACTTTTGGATAGTACTTGACTAATTAAATCTGCCAAACTTCCTTCATGTTTAAAATTGCCAAAATACCCTTCATTTTCAAAGATGTAACGGGTAATGCCAAAATCATGAACTATACAAGGTAAGCCGTATGACATTGCCTCTAAAAACACCCTTCCTAGTCCTTCGTGGAGGGAAGCTAATACAAAAGCATCGGCAATTTTATAGTAGTTTGCAACTTCATGAGAGTCTACGGTTCTCCCTTGAAAATTTTCAGCACCCAATAAGCTATTACCCAGTTCAATAATTTCGGGTGAACTTCCATCCTGTTGTCCTAGCAGCAAAAGGTAAGGACGTGGTTCAGGTAAACTAGCAACTTCACGAATTAAATAATCCATACGCTTAGGTTTTTTGCTGATATAACCTACTGAAAGAATTAAAGGTGTTTTCTCAGGTAATCCTAGTTTATTTCTTAAAGCCTCTTTTTCCGAAGGCAAAAGTATTTGTAATTCAGCAGGTATTTCTGCCCCATAAGTAACTAGAGTTTGTTTTTGAGCAGGTATCCCTGCTTTTAAACAGTTCTGAAGATGCTGAGGAGCAATTTGTTGTATAAAGTCACAGTTGGCAAAAATAGGAGACTTTGATCCTAGTAGTGGCGCACCATTACAAAAAAGTAATTTATAGGTTTGTTTGGTAAAACGCCGCCAATGCGCGAGAAAATTACCAATGTCGTTATCACTAAAGTAAATTACATCTGGTTTCTCTGTTTGGATGTGTGGTATCAGACTCAAAAAAAAGGATATTTGCTCTACAAAATAGTTAGTAGTTTTAGTGTACTTAGCTATCTTACAGGCTGCTCTAGTATCACGAGGGAAATTCCACAAGGGAATTTCTTTTGCTTTTACTTTTCCACCACCTTTAAAAAGAATTATATCTAGAGAAGGCTCTTTTGATAGTGCCTGAAATGCTTGCTCGGCAAAAGACTCATATCCCCGCATAACGTGACCAAGACCTGTACATATCAAAAAGACTTTAAGTTTCATGATTTTAATCTTTAGTTACAAATAATATGTTTCAAAAAATAGATGTGCAATTTGTAGCACTTTTTGGATGTGGTGCAATACACTCTGATAAGGGAAAGGGGCTAGATTAGTGTATTCCATCCAGATAAAAACTGCTGTAATTATTTCAAAGTAGAAATACCTTGCATCTGCTGATTAGCGGTAATAAAAATTAAAGTTACTCAATGCTGCTAGTCTTAAACACAACGAACGATAGTAATAGCCTCATTTACGGAATTAATATATACTTGATTATGTTTGACAATACTGGTACAACTTCTTGCTGTTATGCCAGGAAGCCATTTCATGTCTGCTTGTAACTTATCTAATATTCTGATATCTGCATCGAGCCATAAATATACAAGTATTAAATAGTGATATTGCTTTGGCAATTATAAACCTTTTATCGTGGTAACAACCAATGCTTTGTTGTTCATGTTTAAATGCTAAAACATTAGGATATTTCTTAAATTCCTGTGGTTTATCTGTTAATACAATTAAGTATATTCCCGGTGAATGTTTTTCAATATCTTGAGCTAATACCAAAGCATGAGAGCGATATCTTTTTCCTAAAGCTAAACTACAAAAACAAACGTCTGGTTTTTCTTGGTTCATAAGGTTTTATTTTTTAAATAAAATTTGACTTAAACTTACATCAAAAATACGTTTAGAGACAACAGAACTATACAGATTGTTCCGATTTCAATCAAACACTATATTTACATATATAATGCGGGTATTGACTACTGTAATAATACCTATTTTATCCGATTACTAAATCCCATCTAAGTCCTAACAGATATGAAGACGTGATTAATGGCATCTCTACAAAGCCTTGACAAATCCTGATAAAATAAGTATAAATGCTCACCATCACTGGTGAGCATTTAGGTTGATTTGTATATTAGTAAACTGTCCTAGATATCAATACAGTTCAGTCAATAAGAACTTAACCATATTATTTTAAATCTATGACATAGAATCTAAATCTAAAGATTGCATTCCTTCGCGTTCTATAAATGTCATCATACTTCCCAACTGCAACCAAACTAATAAACAAGTAAACAGACTAATTGGTAGACCTACTCCTAAAGCTAAAGAGGAGGGGAAGCCAAATATTTCTAAACCTGAAGACAGAAATAGACAAGTACCGCCAGTTATGCCGATAAATGGCACAAGTAATTGTTTGAGTGAGGAACGGGGTTTAGTATTTTCTGTACGTTCGCTTGGCCATTTCTGCACAATTACTTTCAAAGTACCAGATAATGCCAAACCAGAAGTTAATGCTGCCAGAAAGCCAACAAGTAATAGAAAATAAGGCGGTTGCACAGGAAAATAGTACATGAAAACTCCTGATTTATATTAAAGATTTTTTACTTTTTATTTGTTGATTGATTCCCAGCAAAAAACTCCAGGAATGTAGCTTTTGGGAGGATAGCAGCTGCACCTTCTCTGGATAACTCTGTTAAAATGCCGATCGCTATATTTAATAAACGATCCGGTTTTAAGTCATCTTTAACGAGATTCCACAGGCGTTGGACATCTTCGGTGTGTAGGCGATCATCTTCGGTGAGAGCAAGCACCATCTGTCGCCGCAGAAACTTGCCTTCTTCCGACATTAAATATTGCAACCCCATCTGGGCTGTGGGTAATACATCAAAGTTGTTATCAGTACGAGCGATCGCAATTAAATTCTCTAACCGATGCCACTGAAATTTACCATCTTTGAATAACACATTCAATAATCGCCGCTGTAAGTCGGCCGATTCCCCTGTCAGCAACCGCCGTGCTATATAGGGATAACCCACTTCAACAATTTTGAAATTCGGGTTAAGGCTAAGGGCAATACCTTCCTGAGTCACAAGGGAACGAATAATCAAAGCAAACTTCGCCGGAACTCGGAAAGGATATTCATACATCAGCTCCGAGAATTCATCGGTAATAGTTTTGAAGTTAAAATCCTTGACATTTTTGCCAATAGCGTTTCCTAGCACCGCTTCTAATGCTGGCACTATCGGGCAAATATTCGTGTCTGGAGTCAAAAATCCCAATTTGACAAAATCTTCAGCTAAGTCGGTATAGTCTTTATTCACCAAATGCACTAGCGCATCCACCAGCGTTTCTTTGGTGGTTTCCTCTAACTGATCCATCATGCCGAAATCAATGTAAGCCATACGTCCATCAGGCATCGCAAACAAATTGCCGGGATGGGGGTCAGCATGGAAGAAGCCGTATTGTAACAGCTGTTGCAATCCTGAAGTGACACCAATTTGGATGATCCCTTCTGGGTCTAAACCTGCTTCGCGGATGCGTTTAGTGTCTGTCAGCTTAAAGCCATTAATCCATTCCAGGGTTAAAACGTGGGTATTGGTGTAACGCCAGTAAATGCCTGGAACTTTTACTTGCGGGTCGTTGCGGAAGTTGAGAGCAAATTTTTCGGCGTTGTGGCCTTCATTAATATAGTCAATTTCCTCAAATAACTTTGTGCCAAACTCGTCCACAATTAAAGTTAGGTTGTGACCGAGATTTAGAGGCAACCAAGGAGCTAGCCAACCTGCTCCCCAACGCATCAGATATAGGTCGCGTGTAATTACCGGGTGTAAGTTGGGGCGTTGCACTTTGACTGCGACTTCTTCACCACTGAGCAGACGACCACGGTATACTTGACCCAAGCTAGCAGCAGCTACGGGGTTAGGTGACAGTTCGCTAAAACTTTCGTGAATAGGGCGGTCTAGTTCAGTTTCGATAATCTGGTAAGCGATCGCATTATCGAAAGCTGGTAACTGATCTTGTAACTTGATCAGTTCTTCTAAAAAATCTTTGCGTATCAGGTCAGGCCGGGTGGAGAGGGCTTGACCAACTTTAATAAAAGTCGGGCCTAGTGCGGTGAGCAGTTCTCGCAACTGGATAGCTCGTTTACCCTTGTTTTGCTCAACTTGATCTTGCCATTCGTCCCACTTCAGACTGAGTATAAATCCTGCAAAAGACCAGATAATTCTCAGGAGTCGCCCCCAGGCTAACCAGGGACGGTAACTATAGTAGCGAGCGATCGCATCTGGATTATAGAGTTGTAGCTGAGTAGGTTGAAACTGACCCACGCCTTTATTTGCCTCTTCAACTGAAAAATTTACAATGATTGTTTTTCTCCTAAGCCACAAGTTAGTTGCAAGTTTAGGATAGCGGTAGTCTTTTATCTAAAACAACTAGAACTTTACCCTTTGGGGATAGTGTTCGAGGCGTTTTTAGCTGA
Source organism: Nostoc sp. (assembly GCF_054880495.1). Taxonomy (NCBI): domain Bacteria; kingdom Bacillati; phylum Cyanobacteriota; class Cyanophyceae; order Nostocales; family Nostocaceae; genus Nostoc; species Nostoc sp. The sequence goes on along the minus strand of NZ_JBTYKD010000080.1, from coordinate 8,647 downwards.
TGTTACTGCCTACATTTATTTATCTTTATTCTTAATTATACTTTATGAAACTACAACTAATTACTCCAGTTTTCGATGATTTTATCTTTTCTTAATTATACTTTATGTAAATATAAATATTTAATATGCAAATTTCAGGAGGATATGAGAACTCAGTAACCGTGTTTGCTATCAGCTACATCAAAAATAAACTTTTGGCAGAGAGTGTAGATTTAGAAGCTTTTTGATTGATTATATTATGCAAATTTATCATAAAGATTATAGCGTTAAGTACAGCTTTGGTAATTGGTAGTGATTTTGCCACAATTACCAATTACCAATTAGCTACTTTTAATTATCATGTAGTGCTATTTAGATTTAGCCTCCAAGTTTTCTAAACGGCTTCTCAATTCTTGGTTTTGTTGTTTGAGTTGGTCGAAATCTTCACGCAATTGACGCAGGGTTTTTTCGGAACCAATGTTCTTTTGCACCTTAGAAATTTCTTCTTCAGCATAGCGACGTACACGCCCATCGGCTGTTTGTTCAGCTAGCGATCGCAAAACCCCCACTGCTTTAGGTATTTCCATTTGTCCTAATGCTGCTGCTACCGCCACTTGCGTTAAAAAGAATGTTTCTTTGGCTAGTTCTGTTAATTTTTCTAAAATCCGTTCCAAATTAACCGGACTTTGGCCTACAGAAATCTTTCCTAAAGCGCGAATTGTGGCTAAACGTAGGGGTTGTGGTACACCAAGTTTGGTATATTCGATCAGTAGATTTAAAGCTGCTTCCGAGGTTTTGAATTCAGCTAAACCGCCGATCGCACCACTCCGCACAACTTCATTCAAACTTGCCTTTTCTTCTAAAACGGATTTTAGCAGCTTTAATACCTTGTCTTCCTTGGGTTTCTCTTCCAAGTTTGCCGATGCGATCGCCCCGATCACCCGAGAAGCTGCTGCTTCCACGTAGTAGCTAGGATCGCCTTTTTGCACTAACCCTTTCACAACTTTATAGCTTTCAGCAGTTTTGATTTGAGCAAGTGCTTCCACTACAGATCGTCGCACGTAAGCATTTTTATCTTTTAACCCCAGAACTAAGCCATCAAAGGCTTGGTCTAAATTAATTTTCGCTAGTTGTTTCGCCACTTCCACACGCACGCTCCACAATCGGTCATTTTTGAGCGCCGCAGATAGTGCAATAGTCGCTTCTAACCCGCCTTTTTTCGCCAAAGCTTCTGCTGCATAGATGCGCGAAATCGGGTTGGGATCAAATTCTAACTGTGCTTTTAACTCCGATATTGGATACTCTAAAGCTACTGTTTTCAGGTAATTATTCCCCACATCAAAGCTGATAAATTGGGGTTTATTTTCTAGGGGAAAGTAGAAGCTTTGTTCACGTTCATTCACCCGCACTACAAAAGTTTTTAGTTGTGAGTTATTTTTAACTCCTAACTCCAGTACAGACGCGATTAATCGCGTCTGTACTTCTGAATGTTGCGTATAGCCAAAACCAATAGGTATTTTTAGATCAAACAAATCCTTATTGCCATTTTTATCTTCAGCAGCTTGGGTTTGAGTTACCGTAATTTTTGCCAAATTAGCATCCCCATCCCAAGAGTAAGCTACTTTAAAATCGGGATGACCACCACGATAAACGTATTGGTCAAAGAGGAACAAAAGATTATGTCCGGTAGCCTTTTCAATCGCCCTGAGTAAGTCTACTGTTTCTACGGTTTTGTGGGCATTATCTTGGATAAATGTTTGAATTGCCTGCCAAAACAATTCATCTCCCAATTGCGCCCGAATCATGTGATAAACACAAGACCCTTTTTCGTAGATGTGGCGATCGTAAAGTTCAATAGCTTCCCGATAAATATGTGTTACCATTGGACGGCGGTAACGGCTGCTATCTTCACTGAAGTAACGACCAGCTTGCAATAAACGATAGCAAGCTGCTTCTTCTGGACTATATTCCTGTTCTGTCCACATGACCTCCGAATAGGAAGCCATCCCTTCCTTGAGCCAAGCATGAGACCAATGCTTAATCACCACCAAATCACCAAACCACTGGTGCGCGAGTTCGTGGACAACTAAACTTTCGGTGTTGCGGTTATCTAAGGCGGCGCGTTCATCCAGCAAGCATCTATCTGTTAACAGGGTTGTGGAGGTGTTTTCCATCCCGCCAAAGATGAAGTCATCGACGCAAACTTGGGCGTATTTCGGGAAAGGGTATGGATAGCCATACTTTTCGCTCAAAAATTCGATCATGCGCGGAGTTTTGCCCATGCTGCGTTTAGCATCTTCCTCCCGTCCCTTTTCTACGTAGTAGGTGACTGGTTTCCCCTGCCACTCGTCCCGAATTTCAGCAAAATCACCTACTGCCAAAGTCATCAAGTAGGTAGGATGAACTTGTTGCTGTGACCAATGGTAGATTTTGTAATCACCATCTTCTGTGGTGTCAATCAATTCGCCGTTGGAAATAGCTACCAGAGGGTTGGGAACACGCACGCGAATTTCGGAAGTAGACAATTGTCCGGGATAGTCAAAGCAGGGGAACCAAAAGCGAGAGTCTTCGTCTTCTCCCTGAGTCCAAACTTGGGTGGGCTTGTTTGGGTAGTGCTTGTCTGGTTGAATAAAATAAATACCGCGTTGCGGTTTTACTACCGAGTAGGCGATCGCAATCAGCAAGCGTTTACCAATCTGGGTTGCTTCCGAAAGTTGAATGGAAAGCTGTTCCCCGTCATAGTCAAAATTTTCTCGCACCTGGTCCACTTGCACAGACTCGATATTCAGGTTGACAGCATCCAAAGTCAAACGGTCAATGCCATTACGGATTGGCAAGAGGCGAATGTTACAGCTGCCCTGATAGCTTTGCTTGGGGATATCCAAGCTGAGATCGAGAAAAATATGCTCTACCTGTCCGGGGCGATCGGGATTGTAGTGTGGTCTTGCTCCCGGTAACTCAAAAGGCTTGTGTCCGTTATTATCTGTATCAAAATAAGACTTCGACATTGATCCTTACTGACCTTGTAATTCTGAAAACTCTGGCTTGACTGGATGTAGTTAAGCAAAATTGCGGTGTCTAAATGTATTTCCCTCAACAGGGCATTACGGAGGTGAGAAGTCCCCTTTGGGATTGGGGGATTGAAATTAATCTCACCCGAATTTCCGAAGATCGGCTGCCGATCTTTGGACTTTTTCCATATCCCTACCGCATTTACTTTTCCTGATATTTTGCACTTTTTTGTCATCGGGTCAAGAGTCTCTTGCACCTCGATCGATTCTCGTTAACTACAAAAACTCCTAATTATTCTTATAACTTAGGATAGCTTGCTACTGCTGAACAGGCTATTTTGTTTGAAATGAACAGCATAATATTTGCGGATTCGCTCATCATCCCTTTGAAGTAATTTTAGACCGCTAACTTATATATAGGACTACTAATTTTATCAGTAAATACCGATCAATGAGCGAAAATTATGAACAAATCCGAAAACTCTACAATGATACTTGTATAAATCTCGGTGACAATCTGAGCAAAAGAGGATAACAAAATGCCTGAAAGTAAATCAAAGTTTTTCATTCCTGCTGTTGGTGCTGCTGTAGTTGTAGCCGGAAGTATAGCGGCTTACACGTATTTTAAAAGCCCATCAGGAGGTAGTTCAGACGCTCTAAACAGTGCGAAAGTTGTACCTTCAACAGCATTGATGGCAACTTATATTACTACTGACTCTCAAGGCTGGGCAAAGTTACAGCAGTTTGGCACTCCAGAAGCACAAAAGTTAGTGGCAAAAGGTCTGGAAAATTTCAATAAGCAAGTCTTCAGTAACAGTAACCTTTCTTATGAAAAAGACATAAAGCCTTGGGCAGGTGGTGTGATGATTGCTGTACTGCCAGCAAATCCTGTAAAGCAGGTGCAGTTAAACGTGCCGTCTGGGGCACCTAAAGTACCAACAAATTTACAGCAGAAACCGAATATCTTGATAGTGGTGGGAATCAAAGACAAACTCAGCGCCTTGAATTTTGCTAATAAATTGAAGTCAGAAAAAGGGGTGAAATTCCAGGAATCTGACTACGAAGGTCAAAAAATTATCGAAACTACACAAAATGGCAAGCCTACATATAGTGTAGTTTTAAATAATACTCACTTGGTATTAGCCCCGGAAAAGCAAGCTGTAGAAAAAGCAATTGACACGTTTAAGGGACAGTCTTCTTTTGCCAGTAAAGAAGATGCCAGCAGCATTCTCAACCAAGGAGTAGATGTTAAAAACAGCCTCGCCCAAATTTATGTACCAGACTATGCAGGTATGGTACAGCAATTATCAGCCGCAAGTCCGCAGGCAAAGCAGTTACCTGCACAAACCCTGACGCAACTGAAGCAGATAAAATCTGTGGTGGCGGGTGTTGGTGTTGATGATGCGGGAGTGCGACTAAAAGCGATCGCCAATTTAGATCCGCAACTAAATAAATTTCAATATCAATCAACTCCTGGGAATATAGTCGGGCAATTCCCGATTGATACCTTTGCTCTGATTAGCGGAAGTGGCATCAGCCGTGGTTGGGAAACGGTAGTAGAACAGTCCAAAGATTATCCCCAAATGAAGCAAGCTTTGGAACAAGTGCGATCGCAACTGAAATTCGTGAATATTGACCTGGATAAGGATATTTTTGGCTGGATGAATGGAGAATTCGCCTTTGGTGCAATTCCATCAAATCAAGGGGTGTTAGCGAGTGTTGGTTTTGGAGGTGCTTTACTATTTGATACTAGCGATCGTAAAACTGCCGAAGCCACTTTCACAAAATTGGATACTCTCGCCAAAAGCCAAAAAATCAACATCGGCAACAGAAATATTGGTGGTAAAGATGTAACTGAATGGCAAATCCCCCAACAAGGAGCTTTATTGGCTCATGGTTGGCTGGATCAAGATACTTTATTCATAGCTCTTGGTGGACCAATTGCAGAAGCCATCGGCGATCGCAAAAATCAATCTCTTGACAATAGCGACGCTTTCAAAGCCGTTACTGGTTCTTTCCCAAAGCCCAACGCCGGCTATTTCTACCTGGATATGGATAAAACTAAAACTGTGCCGCTGATCAATAGTTTTATCTCATCTAACCCCGATACCATCACCATCCTGGGTTCCATTCGTGGTTTTGGTGTTACCGCCACTAGCCCGAATAAATCCACGAGTCAATTGGAGATGTTGTTAGCTCTCAAGCCGAATACTGCAAAGTAGGGCATTGGGCATTGTTTATTCTCCTCGTCTCCCTTGTCTCCCTCATCCTCCTCATCCTCCTCATCAGATGTCAAGTTTCTATTTACTTCTAGACTGCTGTCCAGCAACTATGTCATAAGTAAAAAAGGCTGTTAAATGCAAACTGATTTATGACTGCTGTAAACACTAATCCTGGCTTCGCTTCCCGCTTGGTAAATGGCATATTGGCAATCAAGCCTTTAGCTAATCTGGCCAAGCATCAAGCTAGACAAATGATGATTAAACGTGCCGAGAGAATTGGTGTGCCTTGGACGCAAGAAGTTCAGACACTACAGGCGCTTGATTGGAAGGCTGATCTAGCTCAAGTACAAAATCCTCAGCTTTCCTACCCCGATTACTACGTCACCTCATTCCATGCCTACGAAACTGGAAATCTCAGTTGGCAAGCCGCTTTTGAGGTAGAACCTGCTGCTTACGCTGTCCACGCTAAGGTTTGGCAGAACGCTGAAGCACAAGGCGATCCGATGCTGCGCCAAAGTTACCACAATATCCTCAAAAGTCAAATCCCTAACGAGCCGCAAAATATTTTAGATGTAGGGTGTAGTGTTGGCTTGAGTAGTTTTGCCCTACAAGCAGTTTATTCTCAAGCCAAAATCACAGGCTTAGACTTATCTCCCTACTTTTTAGCGGTTGCCAATTACCGCGCCCAACAACATCAAGCTAAAATCAACTGGCTTCATGCCCAAGCTGAATCAACTGGACTACCAGATGCTTCTTTTGATTTAGTCTCCATTTTCCTGATGTGTCACGAATTGCCCCAATCAGCAACCCGACAGATTTTAGCTGAAATGCGGCGTGTGCTGCGTCCGGGTGGCTACTTGGCAATCATGGACATGAATCCCAAATCTGAAGTTTACCAGAAAATGCCAGCTTACATTTTGACGTTGCTTAAAAGTACTGAACCGTATTTAGATGAATATTTCGCTTTGGACATTGAGCAGGCTATTGTTGAAGCGGGTTTCCAAACTCCCACTATCACTAACAATACTCACCGTCACCGCACAATAATTGCTCAGGTGAGTGGTTGATTTATCTCTACTGCTATGGGCAGCAATACCACCGTTGCTGCTGCTAGGCTACTACTACTATCGGGTGCCGTTTGCCCCACCTCTGGTAAAGTTGCTGATGTTCTTTATCATCGGGGTAATATCTGGGATCTTAGCCCTAAGCCTCGAATGGATTTTTGAAACTGTCGTCAACTCTTTTGTAGACTGGCATCAGATCAAGCGATCGCTTCCTGGTATAGCCTTGCGACAGCTGGTAGAAGTAGGTTTAATTGAAGAAGGCTGCAAGTTGATAGCAGTTGTTATCCCAACCTGCTATCTACAACGCAGGTATCGATTACTTCAGTCTACCGTTTTCTTGTTGACTATAGCCGTTGCCCTTGGATTCACTGCCGAGGAGAACTGGATTTACCTTTTCCACGATACCGCATCAATTTTTGACCGTATTATTGGCACGCCAGTCCATGCCATGTTTTCTGCGCCTTGGGGATATGCCTTGGGAATATACATTTGCTTGCACACTCGGTTAAATCGAGACAGGAATTTCATTTTTAGGGCTTGGCTAAATTCTGTAATCTGTCATGCCCTAGTTAATGTCCTATCTAGTGCTTGGCGTTACTCACTACCCCTGCATTTCCTTAGCTATGGTTTATTTCCGTTTCTATTGTGGATGTTTTGGCGGCTAGAACAGTTACTCCGAAAAGTGGAAGGTAAACCCGCCATTATCCTGATTTTGGACCGTACACCCCAGCGCCGTTACTGGCAGAGGAGTTTAGTGCTGTTTGCCTTGGTCCTGGGTGGAAATGCTATTTTTGGGCTGTTTCTCTTAGTCAAGATTCTTAGTCCTTTGAGTCCGTCGAAACTTTTTGATCGTGATATTTTATGGTTTATATTTAGTCGCTTTTTATTAAATCTCTTTTTTGGAGTTTTCGCCTGGGGCATTTATCGCTATTTGCGACATTCCGCCCGTCGTCGGTATTTTTAACTAAAACGCCCTGTGAACAACACTTACCGCTATTCCCCTAAGGCAATAGGGCAGTTGAGTTTATAACAATTTCTTTCTCCAGTATTCTAACAGCCTAGCAAATTTTGTTAGAATTAACTGGGAGTTTCAAAATGTCGAGTTTGACCTACACATACCGAATTTATATTACGCTTTGCAAGAGCGAAAAGACTGGATAGCATCGCGTAAGTGTGCGGTCAACGCTTGCAGTATTCGCTCTGAGTACATAATTCCATCTGACGCACCATACCCTGACTATTACAAACAACAGAACGCACTGACTCCAGCTAAGAAGAAAAATCCAGAACTCAAAGACGTTCTGTCTAGATGCGACCAACGAAGCAGGAATGCCCATGTGTAAATTTGGGAAGCCTACATAATCGGTACTCCGATTTAGTGTATGTAGGATGTCACAATATGATTTAGGAAAATGCTAGGGGGTTTCTATGCAAACAGCTCCAGTGCGTTGGACGACTGCTGATCTAGAGTTCTTTGCTAGCGATCGCAGAAATCGCTATGAGATTATTGATGGGGAACTATTTGTGACTAAAGCACCTAACTGGGATCATCAGACTAGCTGCGCCAATATTGTTACAGTTCTTAAGATTTGGTCAGATGAAACTGGTTTAGGTCAGGCTGCGATCGCACCTGGAATTATTTTCTCAGATTCTGACAATGTGATCCCTGATGTGGTGTGGGGAAGTCATGAACGTTTAAAACACTTGCTAGATGAGGCTGGACACTTGACAGGCGCACCAGAGTTAGTAGTAGAGGTTTTATCTCCCGGTGCAAAAAACGAGAACCGCGACAAGGAAACAAAGCTAAAGTTGTACTCGGTGCAAGGGGTTCAGGAATATTGGATTTGTGATTCTATACAGAAGAAAGTTGAAGTTTATCGTCGTGAACAGGCTGCATTAAAGTTAGCAATTACTTTATTTAGTCAAGATGAATTGACAAGTCCTTTGCTACCTGGTTTCAACTGTTTAGTAAGTAAACTTTTCTAGTTGGGCATTGGGCACTTGTACTGAGCGTTCGCGTAGCGTCTCGTAGAGAAGTCGTTGGCGTAGCCTCTCGTAGAGAAGTATTGGGCATTGGGATGATATAAATTCCCTATGTCCTAAGCTATTGCGCCTTTAATTTGCACTAATATTTTTTCAACATGGTTGTGGGGTGGGCAGCGTTCGACTGACTTGTACTGAACGTTGTCGTTGGCGCAGCCTCTCGTAGAGAAGTAGCGCTCACGCCGAAGTCTTGCCCGCCCTGATTGTGCAAGTTGTATACATAACAGCTTATCCCTAAATTTTCAATTACCTAAACTCGTGCCAAGACTGGCTGATTCATGGCTGCACTGGCTGATTCTGATTCTGACTCAGTACAGTAGATTTCACA
>NZ_JBTYKD010000079.1:0-23872 GCF_054880495.1 Nostoc sp. | reverse complement strand
TGGGGTTTGCCACATATCGCTAAACCAACTTCGGTAGAATTGCCTTAGTTCTTGGGCATTGGGCATTGGGCACTTGTACTGACTTGTACTGAGCGACGCGTTGCCCTGAGCTTTGCCGTACCACTTCGTGGAAGCAAGCTACGCGTAGCGTCTCGTAGAGAAGGGTCGAAGTAGCGTTCGCGTAGCGTCTCGTAGAGAAGTCGTTGGCGCAGCCTCTCGTAGAGAAGTATTGGGCATTGGGCATTGGGCATTGGTTATTCTCCTTGTCTTCCCCATCTCCCTCATTTTCCCCACTCCCATTCGACTACGCTCACGGCAAGCCCACTCCCCAATTTACTGATTTCTTTCCAGAATTACTAGTGTAAGGATGGTATTTGGAGTTAGTTATTAAGATTGCATCGGAGAAATCGATGGCTGGCACCTGAACGTGCTAAAAGATCCTTAGCAGCATGTCAAATCAGGATTGCTTCATCACTAAAAACTCGTAATTGCACTTTTAACTGATGTAAAGATTTTCACTGGAATATCTTTACAATCCCAAATCTAATATCCCAAATTCTTATGACAGTTGCTCAAAGTCCATGTGTTTTGGTGATTGAAACCGATGAGAGCCTAGCAAATCAGCTTTCTTGCGATTTGCAAGAAGCCGGCTACGAATCAATTTTGGCTCACGATGCGACCAGTGGTTTGCAACACTGTCGCGATCGCCAACCTGCTTTAATTGTTTTAGACCGAATGCTAGCAGGAGAATCAGGACTCTCATTGTGCAAAAATCTGAGAAGCACTGGTTTGCGATCGCCTGTATTGATTTTAATGGCAAGGGATACAGTCGATGATCGGGTAGCTTGTCTAGAAGCTGGAGCGGATGATTACATCCTTAAGCCTTACCGCTCGGAAGACTTTTTGAAGTTGATTCGTCTCTACCTAAAACCCGATGTGGATACCACCGAGCAGTTACGCTTTGGGGATCTAATTTTAGATATAGCAACTCGCCGTGCCATACACAACGGACGCCCAATTGACTTGACAATGAAGGAATTTGAACTATTAAAATTCTTAATAGAACATCCCCGTGAGGTGTTAACCCGCGAACAAATTCTGGAAAATGTTTGGGGTTACGACTTTCTGGGTGAGTCGAATGTAATTGAAGTCTACATCCGTTACTTGCGGTTAAAAATCGAAGATGAAGGTCAAAAGCGCCTCATTCAGACAGTGCGCGGCGTCGGCTACGTTTTAAGAGAATCTTAGAGACATTTTATCAAACGTCTCTACAAGCTAGTCTATTCAAATACAAATCGCCGTAAATTCTGTAAAATTGAAATCTAAATTACAAAATCAAAAAACTATATGACTCGTCGGTTAAGTTTGCTCTCGATGTTGCTGAGTATTTTGCTGATGGGCTGTTCCATACCAACAACGGCTAAACCTCCCACTCCCACCTTTGCTTCTCAAACTCCAGCACCTAAAGGTCAAACACTACCAATTACTGCTAAAGCTATTGTTCCTAATGGCACAACGATTCAATTAGAGGTAGCGCAGACTCCAGAACAGCAAGAGATGGGGTTGATGTATCGACCAGCTTTGCCAGATAACCGAGGGATGCTGTTTGGCTTTCCTTCAGCACAACCAGTCAGTTTCTGGATGAAGAATACACCCATGCCCTTGGATATGGTATTTCTACATAAAGGTGTAGTTAAATATATTCAGGCTGCTGCACCTCCTTGTGCAAATGACCCTTGTCCTACCTATGGTCCCAATACACCAATCGATAAGGTGATTGAACTTCGCTCTGGAAGAGCTGCCCAATTGAAGTTGAAAGTGGGCGATATTGTCAAAATTCAGTTGTGAGACTTCGGTGCTTTACAGGGATAAAGATTTTGGTGGTTACTCTGTTGAAAACCTACATAATGGCAATATATGTTGTTTTTGTAAAAAATGTCACTTTATGTGATAGAACAGTCACTTGTAACGCTACTATTTAAAAACTCTGGTAATAATTTAAAATTCTACTGTCTCCAACCTGAAATCGCGGTCTTAAGGTTTGGTTATAAAAATATTCCCTTCGGCGTTAGTGTAAATAGTCGCCAATAAGAGAGTATAGGCTATGGAATCTTTGTTACTAGATATGTAATTAAATAAAGCACAAAAGTAAAGAAGATGGAGCTAATTTAACTAAGTAAAAATACTGCTCGATTCTCAAGCAGATGATCTGCACGAAAATTTCTATTTCTCAGACCTTCTATGAGAAGCCTCTGTTGAAGGCAGATCAAAAAAACTGTACTAGGGTGTATAGCCGATAACGGCACAGTGATAGATAAAATACTGGCTACTGGCTACCAAGCAATCGTGAACTGATATATGACAATACATTCTGCACAAGGAGGTGAGATACAAATGTCCCCATCAAAATATTCTCGACTGATTCATTTTTTGGAAGAAGATTTGGCAATTTCCACAGCATCACTGGCGGTGGCACTTCGGCATCGAGAGCAAGACCCAGGCCCTTTGGCAATGATTCTTTGGCAGTATGGATTGGTTACTTTAGATCAATTAGAACAAATTTATGATTGGCTGGAGACAGCATAAGTAAGCAATTCAAAATTCCAAATGAAACGCGGTCTTTTTACTAATTTGCTGTTAGATACAGCCAAAAACTTTTCCAAACCCATATTAATGTCAATAGACAAGCCTTGAAATATGATATTGGGGACACAAAGATCACACTGCAAAATCAATTGAGTGTACCATCCCGATGCTTTGGAGATTACCCTGACTTGTTTGATCACAAACCCATCTGGGATTGAGCGGTGCAAATTAATTGGCACTGCTCCCATCTTAGACAGTTTTATTTTTGAATTTTGAATTGTTAATGTTGTGTTTGTAAGAACTAGTCAAGAAAATATCAGGCTTTGATGTGATGAAAAGTAATTGCTTTGAGAAAATAAATAGGAGCATCTCAGTGAAAGCAAATATACCAGATGAGAAACAAGATTCTTGCTCCCTCTCCGAACCTACGGAGAGGGTTGGGGTGAAGTTTTACAAGGCTTTTTACGAAAGTGAGATGCTCCCAAATCAATCTGTTAAATATACTTATTTATGGGTATCTAGTTAGTCTCTTTTGATTTAGTGCTGAGTAATGAGTAAAAATCATACTCATCACTCATGACTCAGTACTCAAGACTGACTAAACACTCTAACTGCTGCTGCTATACCAGATCCAGGGGTGAAGTCTTGGTAGCCAAGTTCCGAGAGTGTAACTTCTAAAGATGCGATACAGCTGAGGATATCGCGATCGCTCACAAAACCCAAGTGACCAATGCGGAAAATTTTGTTACTCAAATGGTCTTGACCGCCTGCTAGGGCAATATCAAAGCGTTTTTTCATCAATGACCGAATCTTATCCGGTTCAATTCCCTGTGGTGCCACAGCCGTAATCGCCGGACTCGCGGAACTATCTGCTGCAAACAGGGGTAAATTTAACCCTTGAATGCCTGCGCGGGTAGCATTCTTGAGCCGTTCGTGTCGAGCAAATATTGATTCCAAGCCTTCCTCTTTCATGATTCGCAAAGTGGTGTGTAACGCTACGATCAAATTCACAGGGGGAGTAAATGGAGTTGTATTTTTGGCTGTGGCTTTGCGATATTTGCCTAAGTCCAAATAATATTTCGGTAGCTTCGCAGTTTTGTAAGCTTCCCAAGCTTTGGGGCTGACAGAGACAAAACCCAATCCCGGCGGAATCATATAACCTTTTTGGGAACCCGAGGCGACGATATCCAAACCCCAAGCATCCACGGGGAGATTGAACGCACCCAAACTAGTGACGGCATCAACGATAATTAAAGCTTCACCGTGTTCTTTGACGTGGCGGTTGATGGCTTCTAGATCATTCAACACACCCGTCGAGGTTTCGCTGTGGGTAATGATTACGGCTTTGATTTGCTTTTGGGTATCTGCTTGGAGTTTTTCCGCAAATACTGTGGGGTCTAAGGGTTTTCCCCATTCAACCTTAACTTCTTCTACATTCAAACCGTAGGCTTGGCCAACTTCTACCCACCGTTCGCCAAATTTACCATTAGAGCCAACTAAAATGCGATCGCCTGGAGAGAGAAAATTAATTATTCCTGCTTCTACAGCACCCGTGCCACTCACATTCAGCGTCAGCACATCACTTTGAGTTTGGTGCAGCCACTTGAGGTTTTCTGTCACCTCTGCCAATATATTGCTAAATTCACTAGTACGGTGTCCAATTGGATGCTTGGCTAATGCCAGTAAAGCAGCTTCTGGCACCGGGGTTGGGCCTGGAATCATCAGCATCAGCTTATCGTTCATGTGTCTATCCTAAAAGTCAAATAAAAGTCAAAATTGTGGGAAGTTGGTTAAGTCTGGTAGCAAATTCTAGATATTCATCTACAAATTCCACTCAGCCCTTCACCAGCCTTGTTGTATATTTTCCAAATTCATAGGAAAAGTATCGTGGGAGTTGAATGATCGGTCAGCTTGACCTTTGCAATTTATACGAGACTCCAACTCAGATAAAACCTCTGTTCCAGGCAATCTTACCACACACCTAGACGCCAGGTTAAGGTGTCTGCTCGTAGGGAAGCAGCTATTTTAGCTAAGGGTGAAACGTCTATCTAAACGAGGCACAGGTATAATAAATTCTTAAATCTTACCCATAATCCGCCTCAATTGTTTTTATAGAAACACGCAAAATCGTTTTGAATATCACGGGAATCATCGGTGAAAAAGCAGTGTTTTGTTTCCACGAAGGAAGTAACCGCCTACACTATGCGGAAGAATTGGATGTTATCGGTTGCTAAGAGATAGAAGATACCCAACCCAAACTTTTCAATCTACTGGGGTCAAAGATTTGTTCTTGGGTTGCCATTCTTTAAAAAATACCTTCATCTATAAGAGGAGGTGATAATTTTTTTGAGTCAAAATCACTTCGATGCCAATATCAGAGCCTTCTCTGGCTTATTCCATAGCGATTAATTTGCCGCATAAGTTTGAGATATTTCTGCTACTAATTGCTGCACATTTTTATACTGCACTTAGTGGTAGGCGATGCTTATGTTGGGCTACACCTACGCCAATAAACGATAAGTTTTTATACTATACTTACAAAATTGCTACAATCGTGCTTAGTCTCGTTAGTTACTATTCATGGTGAGTCGTTTTTAACTAGTGTTCAGTTCATAAACTGTCACTCACCAGATCCCCGGTATTCTTGCAAAAGAGATATTCTTAGTTAGTGCAAGGAGTGATACCATTTCACCACATGTTTGTCACAAGTTATCCCCGTAATACTCCCTCCTCAGGGAGTGTTGCAGATTTCAAATGTTGCATCAAACAAGTGAGTTGGTATAAGCTTTTACGGGAAAGCGCTTGAGTGAGCAAAACTCTCAAGCGCTTTTTCGTGTATAAATAAAACAGTTAAGCTCTCTGAACTGCTATACAAATGTGTTTAAATACACATATAGTAGAGAAACAAACTACTGCTATAAAAATTGTTACAACATATACTTGACAACTTTAGAATTTGTGCATTCCGTCAAAACCTTTTTAATTGACTGGACGTACCACACGAATTAGTTTTCCTTGCAAAGTTTCTTCTGCTGTCACAGCCTTATCTATCCGTGCTGCAAACTGTTCCCAATTACGATTGTTCGTCCAAACAATAATACCGAAGTGGTTAGAATCACCACGATGTAAACGGATAAAATCAACTCTGTTGATAGTTAATATTGAGCGTTCTTGACTTATGGCAAATGCTAGCACTTCCTCATCAGATATACCTTGGTCTGCATTTTCTGCTTCTTGAACTGTCAAAACATCATGCCCCAAAGCGCATAATAATTCCACAACTGGAAACGGAAACTGCTCATCTGCGTAAAACCGTGCCATCGACTAGGCTACCTCATTACGCTCAATTGCCAATTTGATTTCATCGGCATGAGCTTCTGTATATACCCAAGCATTAGCTAAATCTGTAGCTGTAATGGTTGGATAGCTTGTCAAAAGGTCAGCATCACTATATCCAAGACGGCGAGCTTCCACAAGTACCCAAATGGGAATACGAGTTTTAGCGATGCGAGCCTCTCCACCACAGACTCTAGGAGTTTTTTCAATTCCTTGCCAATTGTTACCGAGACTTTGAGCAAGTAACTGTATAGCCTGCAATTTTTCACCAGAACTGAGGGCAAGAAGTTGTTGTTCTAACTCTTTGAGTGTCACCAATGTAAATCCTCTGATGTTTTGTCAGGCTACATTTACAATTTTATCGATTGCTAAGTACACGTCACCGCAAAAGGGGTTCGGAAATATCGAGGGTTGATGTTGGGTTTCACTACGTTCCACCTAACCTACGAATGATTAAATTCCATACTCTTTTTGTGGTTGCACTAAGTACAACATTTCATTAATAATTCGTAGCGAATTGTCTGCGCCCCTACCCTGCGGGAAGGCGAAGCGCATCTGCGTTTAAATTTTAACCCTCAATTCGCCACGATTTGACGCAAAGCTATACTTAGCTGACTACAAAATTCACCAGCTTCCCAGGTACTACAATTACCTTTTTAATCTCTTTACCTTCAATGTAACGTTGGGCAATTTCTGATTCACGGGCATATTTCTCCAACGCTGCTTTATCTGCTTGTGCTGGTACTTGAATTGAGCCACGAGTTTTACCCATAACTTGAATCACTAAAGTGATTTCATCCGCTACCAAAGCAACAGGGTCAAATGATGGCCAAGTTTGAGTGTGAACTGAATCACTTTCACCCAATAAATGCCACAATTGATCAGCAATGTGTGGTGCAAATGGTGCTAGTAAAACCACCAAAGTCTGAATACCTTCTGCATAAATTGGTGAATTTTTGCCATCAGCATCAGTTAAGGCATTACTCAACTTCATCAATTCGGAAATAGCTGTGTTGAATTGATATTCGTCTTCCACGTCTTCTGTCACCGCTTGAATCGCTGTGTGAATCGCCCGCCGCAATTCCTTTTCTGCCTTAGTTAAATCAGAGAGTTGAGCTTTTTTATGGGATACCCCAGCAGCAATATAATCTGTCACCAAACGCCAAACCCGATTTAAAAAGCGGGATTGTCCTTCCACATCGGCTTCATCCCATTCCAGGTCTTTTTCTGGCGGCGCTTTGAACAATATGAACATCCGCGCTGTATCTACACCATATTTGGAAATTACATCTTCTGGTGCTACACCGTTACCTTTTGATTTAGACATGGTGGCATAGAGACGTTGCAGTGGTTCGCCTGTCTGGGGGTCGCGCGGGTCGGCTGAATTTACCAGATTAGAAGGAATCCATTTATCTTTACCACCCTTATTAGGATTTAGGTAAGTTAAACCCTGCACCATACCCTGAGTTAACAGGCGTTGGAAGGGTTCATCAAAGTTTAACAAGCCTCTGTCCCGCAGTACCTTAGTAAAGAACCGCGAATATAACAAATGTAAAATCGCGTGTTCAATTCCACCCACATACTGATCGACTGGCATCCAGTCATTGATTTTACTGGAATCGAAAACCTGTTGTTCATTCTTAGCGTCAGGGAAGCGCAAGAAATACCACGAGGAATCAATAAAAGTATCCATCGTGTCAGTTTCCCGCTTCGCCGAAGTGCCACAAGTTGGACAAAGTACATTTACCCAGCTTTCCAACTGAGTTAAAGGTGAACCGCCACGTCCAGTAAATTCCACCTCTTCCGGCAACTGTACTGGTAAATCTTTATCAGGCACTGGCACTATCCCACAGTTGGGACAGTGAATTACAGGTATCGGTGCGCCCCAGTAACGCTGCCGCGAAATCAACCAATCCCGCAAGCGATATTGCACCCGCACATTACCAAAACCTTGTTGTTCGGCGTATTCAATTATTGCTTGTTTAGCATCTGTGGAAGTCATACCAGTAAAAGCCCCAGAATTAATTAAAATTCCTGGTTCAGTATATGCCTGGTTATATTCAATTTGAATGAGTTGTGTGACTTCATCAATCTCTGATGTTGGGGTTAAGTCAAAACCTGCAACATCATCCGGGGAAACAATGACAAAATCAACTGGCAAATCGTAATTTTTGGCAAACTTAAAATCCCGGACATCATGTGCTGGTACACCCATCACTGCTCCAGTACCATACTCATACAGTACATAATCAGCTATCCAAATGAGCACTTCTTCCCCTGTAAATGGGTTAATTGCCTTACCACCTGTGGGGATACCCCGCTTAGGTTTGTCTTCAGCGGTACGTTCCAACTCACTTTGATGGGAAACTTCTTTAACAAAGGCTTCTACCGCTGCTTGTTGTTCTTTTGTGGTGACGCGCTTAGTTAAGGGATGTTCTGGTGATAATACTAGGTAGCTGACACCATAAACGGTATCTGCACGTGTGGTGTACACGCCAATTTTTTCATCTATCCCAATGATGGGAAATTCTAAGTAAGCGCCTGTAGATTTGCCAATCCAGTTTGCTTGCATCGACTTGACGCGTTCCGGCCAACCTGTCAATTTATGCAGGTCATTGAGCAATTCTTCGGCGTAGTCGGTAATCTTAAAAAACCACTGGCGTAATAATTTACGCTCAACTATTGCCCCACTGCGCCAAGAACGTCCTTCGTTATCAACTTGCTCATTTGCCAGGACAGTTTGATCAATGGGGTCCCAGTTTACAGCGGCTTCTTTTTGGTAAGCTAACCCCGCTTGCAAAAACTGCAAGAAAATCCATTGTGTCCACTTGTAATAATCTGGTGAACAGGTAGCAAGTTCGCATTCCCAATCAATAGATAAACCAAGACGCTGCAATTGCTGCCGCATCTGGGCCATATTCTGATAAGTCCACTTTGCTGGTGGTACACCACGGTCAATGGCGGCGTTTTCTGCTGGCAAGCCAAAGGCATCCCAACCCATTGGGTGTATTACCCGATACCCTTGCATTCGCTTAAGGCGAGCAATCACATCGGTAATCGTATAATTACGGACGTGACCCATGTGTAGGCTGCCCGATGGATAAGGGAACATGGATAAAGCATAAAATTTTGGCTTGTTGCTAGCTGTCGGTGTCTTATCTAAGCCAAGTTCTACCCATGTTTTTTGCCATTTTTCCTCAATTGCTGCTGGGTTATATCGGGAATCAACAGAATGACCTATTTCCAATGCTTTCATGCCTGTTACACTTTACTTCTACTAAATTTCTAGTATTTGCCCTTATTAGTACATTTGAGCTACTATTTTGAGGGAATTATCTGTCTAGTAATTTTCTAATTTGACTTCTAAAATCAATTTACTATTTCTCTCTATTCCATATTTCTCTCTATCTTATATCCCTAAAGTTATTAGACTAATACTCTAAGGAATAAGAATTAAATAACATACAATTTATGTCCCTGGCTTACCTCACCCTCAATGCCTCTCCGATATATTGGAGAGGGAAGCTAGAGGCAGGATGAAGTTTTGCATTTTATTTAATCCACGTTCCTAAGAATTTTGACTATGTACTCCCGATGAAAATAGAAATAAAAAAAAGTCCCCAGGCTTAGGATACCAGGGACAGTTTGCATTCCGGTCGTAAACTGATTTACTGGCTTAGTAGTCCGATCGCCATTTCAAGGTGCATCTTAACCTTGTGCAAGTTCAGCAGGTTCTCTTGATCGTATCTGTCAGGATAGACTCATAGCTTTGCCCTCCATCGTTGATGGGTTTTTATTGCTGTCAATTAAGATGGTTAAAATAGATGAGCGCTGAATCAAATATAAAATTTTCTAACTTAGTGCAGGTTTTGTCTACGGTACGCTCAAACCAAGTGAAGCTAACTATAAAAAATACTGTGCTGGCAAAGTAGTAGATGTCAAAAGAGCTTTTGTACAAGCTAAATTATTTACTCTGCCAATGGGCTACCCAGCAATGACGCTAGGGGATAGCCAAGTTCACGGATATTTACTCACTTTTACCAACCCAAAGATTTTAAATGAGCTAGATGTGCTAGAAGATTACCAGCCTAATCGACAAACGCCAGAAAACCTCTATAATCGACAAATTATCGAGGTTTATGAGCCACAATCGCTCTCTCTGGGTTGGGCTTGGGTTTATTTAATGACTCTAGAACAAGTTGAGCAATTAGCAGGCTTCCTCCAACCTGACGGTTGGTGGCGTAGCTATGGCTTAACCGTAAAGTACAGTTATGGTTTGTGAACTGTTGACTTTACGATTAGTTTATGTCCTGGCGTTGCGGCTGTACCTGATAAATTGATTTTTCTGGAGGGGCTACTGCTGCTTTCGGAATTTCAATTACCGGGTTATTTAGTCCCACCATCAGAGGGGAAGGGGGAACCATAGACGCTGAGGACGTTTGTATCGGTTCTATTTGGGCTAATTGCGGCGTCCTTGAGCCACCACCAGCTACTAAGCCAGATAGTGCGCTGATTGCACAAGCAGCAACGGCTGCACCTCCCATCATCCAGTTTAAACGGGAACGGCGGCGCAAACATATCATTACTTGCTGAACTGTTGCTTCTGGTGACTCTTGGGCTGTTGGCACTGGCAGACTCCGCAAGCCTTGGCGCAGCTTTAACAGCCGGGCATACAAGCATTGAACTGAGGCATCATTTGCCAGCCATTCTTCTACTTGCTTGCGTTCTATAGCCGTGACTTCACCATCGAGGTAAGCACTCAATAACTCGAAGCGATCGCGCTTCACCATATCCATAAGACCCGTTGATTCATTGGTATGCTTGCCCATTCCATCTGGTAAATCTTGAGGAAGTTGCAAAGGTGAACGGTCGAAAAACTGAGATTCAGTAGTCATCTTAACATTATTACCAATTCCTACATGGGTAAACTGGGGGAGAAATTCGGAAAAATTGTCAATTTTCCTGCTAACGGCAGAAGCGATCTAGTTTATGGTCATTCTTAATCAATGCTTAAATTCTGCCTAATGGCAGAGGCAAGATAATGTAAATTAGGAATCTAGATAATTCTGCAAGTGAGCTTGCAGCCTCGTTCTAGCTCTGGCTATTCTTGACTTGACAGTTCCTAAGGAAACTCCAGTGATTTCGGCAATTTCTTCATAAGCCAAGCCTTCGATTTCTCTAAGGACAATGGTAGTACGAAAGACTTCTGGTAAATCCGCGATCGCTTCCCGCAGTTGCTCGTAAAATTCTCTGGTTGTCAGGACTTCCTCAGGCCCTGGGGTATCCCCGGCGATTTCCCAATCCATCTCACCGTCCTCTAGGGAACGGGGTGCATCGAGTGACAAAGGACTCATCACCCGCTTGCGTTTCCGCAACTCGTCGTAAAACAAGTTGGTGGCAATCCGGCTTAACCAGCCCCGAAATTTAGCAGGATCTTGTAATCGGTTAATATTCCGATACACTCGAATCCAAACTTCTTGAGCCAAATCGGCTCTGTCAGCCCAATCTGGAGCTAGGTGGTATAGAACTCTATCAACTTGACTTTGATAGCGGCGTAATAGTTCTGCAAACGCCACACGATCGGGTCGCAGTCCCACTTGACAGCACAAAATTAAATCGTGGTTAGGGAGTTTGTCAACTTGCACTGATGCTTCTGGATACTTTGCATCAACCGTTGACCAGGATACAGTAATCGACTGACTCATAGATCGTACTGGCTCTAAATCATCCCTATCTATTAGACCTGCTAATGGGGTAGAAGTTCCATGCTAAGGTGACGGATTTATGACTGGAACACTGAAGCAGACAATTTTGGATACATTTATAGCAATCAGGAGAGCCACTTTTTGCTTATACTGCTCCCATAGTTGCCCTTGCACCCATCAACTAACAAAGGCGCAGTTATTAGATGCACATTTTGGTACTTTTAGCAACCGGGTATATACGCTTGATCAAAATAATTAAATCTGGTTATAAGAATGAAGAGAAAAATTTTGTAATTCTAGCTTCTTGATACCTTTAAAAATCAGGTAATAATTTCTGGAAGGTGGATTGCTGTGGTTACTATAATGGTGATTTATTTTTTTGATTTTGTCACCAGAATAATTGCTGATTGTTCTACTTGTGATCCGTAGATAGCACCAGAGTTATTTTGCTCTGGTAAGCGAACTTGAAAAAAGAAACTAAGGGAAAATGTAATTGTGACTGCTAGCAATAGTTTTTCAAACAAGGTTTTTCTCCCACCGACACCATTAATCATTGATTGCTACATTTCAAAAGTTCCACCAGAAAGTTTAAGTATTGGCTTACAATCCCCAGAACTATTGGAGTTTTGCTGCTGGGACAATTTGCATAGTCTTAGTTTGCCCAGAGGTGCTGGCAGATTTATATGGAAAATGATAAGTTTTGATAAATTTTTGATAATCGGATGATCAACTCATCCAATTATTCGGCTGGATATGTCAGGGATAAACAATAGGCGATGGCAATGGTAAGAAACGAATCTATAGGGCGTATGGTAATGTTGCTTTGTTTTGGCACAGCATTTTTATCTTTAGCTGTCCATTGGCGCATTACTACGGCGGAACGGCAGTCTGAGAAGTCTGCATCTAGTTCAATGCGGCGAGATTCTACCCTAACCAATCCTAAGGCAAGCCGCACAGTGGGAGTCTACAAGAATCTTTCCCAAGTGAGTTTAGGGGAAAGTGCGCTGGGTGCATCTGTGACGCCTGCTGAAGTTACCCAAGGCTCAACTGACCAGAGGGCGTTTACACCAAAGTCCTCTGCTATTAAGCCTCAAACTAAGTTGAAAATAATTAAGAAGAATGTAGTTAAAGCAACTGTTCCGAGAGCTTATACACTCAAGTATTCTCGTATTAAGCCTCAAACTCAGCCCCAAATAATTAAGAAGAATGTGGCTAAAGCAACGGGCCTACCAACTAAGACGCGGCTGGTGGTGCAGGCAGAAAGACAAAATCCCGTTGCGGATAGTTGGCCAAAAACTCTCTGGTCTCAGGCTTCAGCCCAACAAATACCATCTAATCGGCTGGCAGATACCAAGACGCAAGTAGTCGTTGTTTTAAGCGATCGCCGCACCTACGTATACGCAGGAGATGAGGTGATCGCCAGCTACCCAATTGCTGTCGGTAAGAAAGGTTGGGAAACGCCCACAGGTTCTTTCCAGGTAATCCACATGCGACACTATCCAATCTGGCGTCACCCAATTACGGGCAAAGTATTTCAAGCTGGTACTGATAGTCCCTTGGGAGACAGATGGATTGGTTTTTGGTCAGATGGACGCAACGAAATTGGCTTTCATGGCACACCGGATATTGATCTGGTAGGAACGGCTGTATCTCACGGCTGTTTAAGAATGCGTAATTCTGATGTCCGATTGTTGTATGAGCAAGTGAGTTTAGGGACAACAGTAGTAGTGCGTAATTAATTAAGGGTCGTTGTCATCTTGCTCAAAGTTAGGTGCGTATGTCTGAAGTAAAGAACTAATTTGGCGGACAATTTCATTGCCAATGTTTTTGCCTAATGCTTGCCGTTCTGGGAAGAAATTGGGTTGATCGAGGTAACGGTTAATTGCCGCACTTACTTGCTGAGAAATTAATTCTTGCAGTTCTACCTGAGCCGTTTGGCGCTGGAAGTTAGCACCTTCTTCTGTAGTAGCATACAAAGGTGGTAGCCGATTGAGAGCGTAAGCAGCAATATCCCCGACATCTAGAGAAGTTTCGGTGGTGGTTTCAATTTCTGCGACTCGGGCGATCGCTTCCGCCAGTACCAATTCTTCCATGACGTTAATGAATTGTTTGCGAGGTACCGCCACTACCTCACCAGTCAATAGCGCACCCATCAGCTTATCCAGCGCCATATACTCTTGAATTAAGAGTTCCGAGCCGTTGTCACAGATTCTAGCAACTTCTGCTTCCATTGCTGGTGTCAAATAACCATCCTGGAGAGCTTGTTCTACAATTTTTTCGATACTCATAAGGCTTCTCTCATTTATGTTAGCCAAGCAAGGTAGGGACGGTATAAATCCAATTTTTTTTGCCTAATTAATTCTCAGCAAAAAAAATAGAAATTATGCACAGACGCGATCAACTCTGCCTCTACTAATTAACGACCTTAGTTCGCCAAGGGGTTGGATCAACAGATTGTCCGTTGACATACAGACCCCAGTGTAAATGTGGACCTGTGGCAGCACCTGTTGAACCTACTGCGCCAATTAGTTGACCAGCTTTCACAAAATCACCTTCTTTAACGTTAATACGACTCAGGTGCATGAAAATACTGGTTACTCCTTGACCGTGGTCAATGCCAACTACGTTACCGTGTACCCGAAACCCTTGGGATACCTTACCTACCAAAGCAACTCGCCCAGCAGCTGGGGCAATTACTGGTGAACCGGCACCACCAGCGTAGTCAACGCCACGATGATAGTAGTCTTTTGCAAATATACCATTATAGTAGCGACGTACACCATAGTTTGTACTCATCCGCCCGGCATTTGGTTTCAGGAATACTCCATTCCAATACTTTTGTGGCGTTTGTAGCGCCTTAAAAGCTGCCACGCGCTTAAGCTCATATTCTGTGGCATCCAATCCGGCTTTCCCGGGTGGCAAAGTAATGCGTTGTATGGGGAATTTGCGATTAACTACATTCACTGCCAAGTTTTGCACTTGAGCATCTCCAGCAACGCGAAGTGTTCTAGTTCCAGCTTTTTCTAGTGGAGTTGTGGGAACAAAAGCCCGATATTGATTGGGGGCAATTTCAAAGGCTGGGTATGTATTTTTACCACTAGCTACTGTTGGATTTGTACCATTCTCCCGATTATCTAGATGAATCTCTACTGAGAGTGTATCCCCTAATTTAGGATTAGTTGGAGTCACTTTTACTTGTAAAGCATCTACAGGCAATGCGAAGGTGATAGGGAGAACAGCTAATATTCCCTTTAACACATTTATTGCACGGCGATTGGCTGTTAAAGTTTTGACATCAAAACCGAGCAACTTTTTATTTGAACTACTAGGGCTATTCTCAATAATCATGGAGCTACGAAAAATCCCTTGCTTGTGTTGTAAAATAGACTAGCTTATTACCACCAGTGTTTCCTGTTTAAAGCCGATGTTGTTGAAAACCATAAATTTTGGGAAATCTTCCAGGTATTTATGGATTGCAAGAGACAAGGATGAAGTTTTCCATTTTATTTAATCTACGTTTGTTATTCGCTTCCTACTTCTACTAATCCACCTGATCTGGGATGTTGGAGTCAAAAGCTTGATGTTCCGAGTTCTGATCTGGGATGTTGGGGTGCGCTGATCAACATTACAGCAGTTTTCATGTATTTAGAACCACATCTGTCGTAGGGGCACAGCAATGCTCATTGGTGTCAACTTAACGTAGAAGTTAGTCTTGGCAAGCTTTCGAGGTTTGACCCTCACAAGAACAGCCCCTCTCCCAAAATTGGGAGAGGGGAGCAAATTCTCTAGTTCCCCGAATCCCAACTTGGGAGAAGGGGTTAGGGGATGAGGGCAAAACGCCTTCTCAAAACAGATTTTTTCTTAAGTTGACACCAATGAGCTTTTTCTGTGCCCCTACCGCGTGGTCTATTTACCTGAAAATAGCTGTAAGGTGATAGTTTTACTTTCGACTTGAGCTTACCATCTTCCATGTCTACGATGCGATCGCCAATGTCTAAGAGGTTGTTTGAAAAGTAGTTAACTGTGATTTTAGGCACTAGTTGATCCCCCCTAACCCCCCTTAAAAAGGGGGGAAGCAGAATTAAAATCCCCCAATTTATCGGGGAGCCACTGCGCCCTTGCGATTTTGCGACTTGTACTCCTTCGGAGAACCCGCGTGATAGCACGTGGCGTGGATTTAGGGGGATCTAAAACGTTTTGCTACCAACAAGAGGACTTTTCAAACATCCTCTAAGATGCGGTTGTGATGAGTAACCATCAAGATGGTACAGCCTTGTTAATTATTATCCCAATGCCCTATGCCCTATGCCCCATCCCCCATCCCCATTTTTAAAACATATCAGCAGGATCGGTGGCTTGGAGTTTGCGGGTAGCGATCGCACCGGAAATTGCACACATAATTATAGTTAGCACCAATACCTGCAATGCTCGAATCGCAGTCATATACATGGGCAAATTTGTAGCTGTGCGAGTCAGTTGGTAAAGTGCTAAGGACACTCCTAATCCTGGGAAAAAGCCCAATGTTGCCAATATCAACGATTCTTCAAGCACCACACCTAGCAGGTAATAATTGTGATATCCCATTGCTTTGAAGGTGGCATATTCCCGAACGTGGGCATTAACATCGGTGGAGAGGACTTGATAGACAATAATCACGCCCACCACAAACCCCATTGATACACCCAGGCTGAAAATAAACCCAATTGGGGAATTTGTTCTCCAGAAGTTGTTCTCAAATTCAATAAATTCGGCGTGGGTTAAGACTCTGACATCATTTCTCAGGTAGGCTTTGAGCATTACTGCTACCTTTTTCGGGTCATAGCCTGGTTTCAGAAGAATCAAACCGAGACTGACACTGCTGGACTGTCGCCCAGAAAATAGCCGCAAAAAGTTTTCATCGCTGGTGATTAGATTGCCATCAGAACCAAAGGAAGCCCCGACTTGGAATAAGCCACTAATGGTAATTGTGCGCTGTTCTATTTCCGTGGTTAGGGTTTTACCTTGGTCAATTTGAGCGATCGCTTTTTGATAATCTCCTCTTGCACCACGATCAAACAAGACAGTATTCGGCATTTTGATCGCTTGCAATTGCTGGTTAACATCTGGTAAGTCAAAAGCTGGCTTATCTGGGTTGAACCCGATAACTAACACCCCCGTCTCGCGGTGTGTTTGGGGATTCTTCCAGATTGTGTTGTTGAAATACATTGGTTCTGCCGACTTTACCCCTGGTATATCCATTGCTTGATAAAGTCGCCGACGAGAAAATGTAGACAAGCTTGGCAAGTTACGGGCTTGGGGACTGGTTAAAACAATGTCTGCTTGCAAACTGCGATGTAGTCTGGTGTTACTGTCATAGAGCGCAGTCTGAAAGCCTAGCTGCATGAACATGAGAAGATCCGCAAAGGCAATGCCTGACAATGCCACCAAGAGACGGCTTTTTTCATGATTCAGTTGCAGCCATCCTAGAGGGGTTCGTCGTCGCAGTTGTTTAATCAAGCCCATCATAAGAAGTGGGGAGTGGGGGGATGAGGGAGATGAGGGGAACAAGGGGGACAAGGGGGACAAGGGAGACAAGCGGGACAAGGAGAATAACCAATGCCCAATACTTCTCTACGAGAGGCTGCGCCAACGACTTCTCTACGAGACGCTACGCGAACGCTCAGTACAAGTGTCCAATGCCCAATTCATAGTTCAATTACTGCCTT
The DNA here is from genome assembly GCF_054880495.1 of Nostoc sp. Classification (NCBI taxonomy): domain Bacteria; kingdom Bacillati; phylum Cyanobacteriota; class Cyanophyceae; order Nostocales; family Nostocaceae; genus Nostoc; species Nostoc sp. The sequence goes on along the minus strand of NZ_JBTYKD010000079.1, from coordinate 6,540 downwards.
AACTTGCATATTAGTTAAGGTGGCAGCTTTTCGGCTGGAGGCTTTATCGAGTCGGATATGGACTTCCACTACTCGGTTGTCGATATTGCTGACAGGATCTGTGTTAATGACATTCTGTCGTCGCACCTGCAAGCCTTTGCGATCTACGATTCCCTGCAATTCAATCGGGAGGTAATCACCAAATATTCGCACTTGCTGCCCTGAATGGACTTTGCCGATATCGCTTTCGTAAACTTCGGCTATGACATACATCTGGCTGGTTTGTCCGATATCTGCAATGCCATCATTTGATACTAATTCCCCAGGATGGGTATGGATTTCAAATACTTGTCCATTTTGGGGCGATCGCACCTCTGCCTGTTTGAGATTAACTTTTGCCAGATTCATGGCTGCTACGGCACGATTGACTTCTGCTTGGGCAACTTCTACATCGACTCCGCGCACTTCCGCTATTTGATCAAGTTTTGCTGTGGCTTCTTTAATCTGTTGCTGGCTAGTTGATTGGGTACGATTTAAAAGTGCCTGTGCTTCTTGCAGGCTTTTTTGGACGGTTTCTAAGTTTAAACGCTTGCTATCCCGTTGGGAAGCAGAAATTGCGCCCTGTTGATTTAGTTGCTGATAGCGTTCGTCTTCTGCTTGGGCGTTACGCACTCCGGCTTGGAATCGCTCAATTGTGGCTGCTTGGGCATTAATATCACCTTGGCGTTGTGCTTCTAGGGTGGCGATCGCCGCTTTTTGGGCGGCAATTTCACCGCGTTTAGCGCCTGCTTTGGTGCGGTTTAGGTTTGCCTGGGCTACTTTCACTTCTTCCTGTGCCTCTTCTAATGCTGCTTGCAAGCGATCGCGGCTGTTCAAAATCGCAATCATCTGTCCGGCTTTTACCCGATCTCCCTCCTTCACCAACAACTTTTCTACTTGACTTCCTTCAGTAGACACCGCAGCAGAGAGTTTAATTACCTTTCCCTGTGGTTCAATCCGCCCTAAAGCTGTTACAGTTTTTAACTGGGGCAATTTTGTTGCTGGCATTTGTGCCTGTGAATTTACATAATTTTGCCAGCGTTTTACTATATAAAAACTTATTCCGCCAACCAATAAAGATGCAATTATACCTATAGCAACGGATGGACGCAGAATAGACTTAGGGAACGTTCTGTACCCTAACTTTGAGTTTCGCACCATAGATTACCTCTTAACTAGTGGCGCAGAAAAAACTAAATAGATTAAGCTTTTCTCCTTACCTATTTGCTAATTTTTACTTCCTTTGTTAGTTATTTAGGACTTACGCAAAACTACACGCGGTAGGAGCAATACCCTGCGGTCAGCTAAAGCTACATGAATTGCCCCTCCCTAAAAATCAGGATTTCAGCTATTGTTTGCGTAAGTCCTGTTATTGTTTAGAATTTACCAAGATCCTACGATTTAGCTGGATAAGATAACAACAAGTTCCTCTCCAGTTTTAAGAGACTTATGTTCCTGACAAACTACTTTTGTTTTTGGAAAGTACTCAGGTATAGTAACCGTTTTTAAAATTATGGGTTGTAACAGTGCCAACAATCAACAGACAAATTTAGTCATTAGTAATTAGTCATTGCTACTAATGACTCAAAATCCCACGGCAATTCAAGAAAACGAGCAAAGGCGGGAGCGTGTTGTCAGACAAGCGATGTTTTCGTAGCCCTGGGATGAGTTAAATTTTTTTATATTTGAAAATCCGGGAATATTTTCGGAGATATTCCAGGCAATTGAAAATGCCATATTACCTGTGAAGAATAGTTTAAAATATGTAACATTAACAATGTTCATCGAAGTTTATCACAAACACCTAAGTAGATTCGACTAAATTAGAAATGGCCATGAGCAATTCTTCTGGGGCTACAGGTTTAACGATGTGCTGTTGAAACCCGGCTTTTAGTGCTTGCTGCTGATCGATTTCGCCTGCATAAGCTGTCAGAGCAATCGCGGGAATCTGTTTTCCGCCGCCTTGTGCTTCCAGAGTCCGCACCTGTTCTATCAGCATATAACCGTTCATTTCTGGCATCCCAATATCGCTGAGTAAGATATCTGGCTTTGACTGTGTTAGCGCTTGTAATGCTTCATTTCCTGATGCGACTGCGGTGACGATCGCTCCAAATTGTTCCAGCACAAAGGTAAAAAAGTCGCGGGTATCAGCATTATCATCTACAATCAGAATTTGTAGACCCGTCAGGGGAGAAGCGGCAAAAACGGCAGTTGAGGAATCAGCATTGGTGTCATCGTTAATTGTTGGAGCGTCTTTGATCAGTGGTAAGCTAACTGTAAACATCGCTCCTTTGTCGTCGCCAAGACTTTCGGCACCAACCGTTCCACCGTGCATCTCAACTAAGTGACGAGCGATCGCTAAACCTAACCCTAAGCCACCAAACTTTCTAGTTGTAGTACTGTCACCCTGACGGAAATAGTCAAATATATGAGGGAGGAAGTCAGGATCAATACCCTTACCTGTATCGCTGACGGTAATCTGCGCTTGAGCGTCGATGCACTCCAATCGGACATTTACTTGTCCTCCAGTTGGTGTGAACTTGACGGCATTTAATAAAAGGTTCCAGAGGACTTGCTGTAAGCGGGCTGAATCACCCAGAACTTTCCCCACACTCCGATCAAGCATCATCTCAATCTGAATGGTTTTTGCCTCTGCTGCCAAACGCACTGTTTCCATTGTGGCTTCAATGGTGGATGCGAGATTGACTGGGATCATATTCAGGTTGAGTTTGCCTTGGAGAATGCGAGAAACATCCAGTAAGTCTTCAATTAGTTGAGCTTGTAATTTGGCATTCCGCTCAATGGTTTCCAGTGCTTTTTTCAGTGCTTTCTCATCAAATTTACGGCTCTGTAATAGTTTTGCCCAACCGAGAATTGGATTAAGAGGCGATCGCAATTCATGGGAAAGTACTGCTAAAAACTCATCTTTTATCCGGTTAGCAGCTTCTGCTTCCGCACGGGCTAATTGCTCAAGTTGCAAAAGGCGATCGCGTTCTTCTTCGGTGCGTTTGCGATCGGTGATATCTGTTAACATCGCGATCGCACCTAAGAACTGATTTTGTTCACCAAAAATCGCTCTCGCAGAAATCAGTGTCCAGATGTACGAACCATCCTTGCAGCGCAATCGACCTTCTTTAAGATCACTCCTTTCTCCCTTCAGCCATTCCAGTTTCTCTTCGGCTGCTATCCCATCAGTCTGATCCATAAAATCAAAAAAGGAACGACCGAGCATTTCTTCAGCCGGATAGCCCAACATCTGTGACAACCTCTGATTCACATACTCTGTTTGGGCTTCTCCGTCAATCATCCAGATTCCCTCATAAGAGGTATCAACAATTCGGCGATATCTGGCTTCACTCTCCTGTAAAGACTCCTCTGCTCGCTTGCGCTCACGCCGCTCCTTAGCTGACCGCAATGCCCGTTGTACCGAGGGAACTAACCGCCCTAATCCTTGCTTTAATACATAATCGGTTGCACCGTTCTTCAAAGCTTCGATCGCTAATTCTTCGCCCAAGGCGGCAGAAACAAAGATAAAAGGAACCTCTGGAAAGCGATTTCGGGCAATTTCTAAAGCAGAAATTCCATCAAAAGATGGTAAGGCATAATCGGCAAGAATTAAATCGAAAGCCTCTGTTTCTAGAGCAGCTAGGAAATCAGCACTGGTTTCGACTCGGATCAGTTCGCAATTAATTCCCCCTTCAGTTAGCATCGCTTCGGTAAGCTCTGCATCTAAAAGACTGTCTTCCAAAAGCAGGAAACGCAGGACATTCATTAATTGCCCTCCTGTTGACGATGAGGTGCCGGCGGTAAAGCACCAATGGGAGGCTGATTGATCACTGCCCAAAACAGTCCCACACCTTTAATAGAATTGACAAAATCATGGTAATCTACTGGTTTAACAACATAGGCATTCACCCCTAACTCATAGCATCGAACTAGGTCTGGCTCCTCACGAGAAGAGGTTAGTACTACGACTGGAATCACTCTCATTAGTGGGTCAGATTTGAGTTGCGCTAGTACTTCTAGTCCATCAATTTTAGGTAATTTTAAATCGAGCAGTACTACAACAGGATACCCTTCCATTCGCAACCGAAATAACCCCCGGCGATAAAGATAATCCAGTGCTTCTTCTCCATCACGTACTACCACCACTTCGTTGGCGAGATGGTTTTCTGACAAGGCGGCTAGGATTAATTCTGCATCGTTGGCACTGTCTTCAATAAGTAGAATTCGCTTGAGTTCTTTCATTCACTCTCGTGTGTCAACAACTTAGGCAGTGAGAAATAAAAGGTGGCTCCACTGTCAACTACAGCCTCTGCCCAGACTCGACCATTATGGCGATGAATAATCCTCTGTACGTTTGCCAATCCAACACCTGTTCCTTCAAATTGTGGGTCGCTATGTAGGCGTTGAAATACTCCGAATAGCTTGTGGACATATTGCATATTAAAGCCTACGCCGTTATCTTGGACAAAAAAGATAACTTCGTTTTCATTGTCAGTACTGCCAACGGCGATTTCTGCTGGGTTTCGAGTCTGGGTGTATTTTACGGCATTGCCCATCAGGTTGCGAAGCACGAGCCGCAGCATGGAGGGGTCCCCCTGCACTTCTGGCAGTGCCTCAATCTGCCAATTGATTACGCGTCCTGGGCTTTGTGTGATCAAATCGCGTTTGACTTCTTGTACCAATTCTTCCATATTTAGGTTGATGTAGCGCATTTCGGTGCGCCCCATGCGCGAAAATGTCAGCAACTCATCGATCAGGATTCCTGCCTGTTTTGCAGTTTCGGCGATTATCCCCAAATAACGCTGACTGGTTTGATCTAAGCTGGTTGAGGTATGCCGCTTCTGAAACAATTCGATAAATCCGGCAATGTGGCGAAGCGGTGCCCGCAAATCGTGAGAGACTGAATAGGAGAAAGATTCCAGTTCCTTGTTAGCGGCTTGGAGTTGGCGGGTGCGCTCTTGAATCCGTTGCTCCAGCATTTCGTTGAGTTGTTGCAGGGCGGCTTCGGCAACTTTGCGATCGTGAATGTCGCTGGCGATGCCCACCCACTTGATAATCTGTCCGGCGGGATCTCGAAATGGTAAACCCCGGACAATATGCCAACGATAGCTACCATCAGAAACTTGACGAAAGCGAATTTCTTCTTCGTAGTTTGTGGCATTAGCAACAGCCTGCATCGAAGTTTTAAAGGCGCGATCGCGGTCATCCGGGTGAATGATATAAATCCAGCTATAGCCAGTGGTCTGCTGCATTGTCAGTCCGCTATAGTCTAACCAGTATTGATTGCAATAGGTAATACCACTATCGCTATTACCCATCCAAATAGCTTGCGGCGACACTTCTGTTAAAATTCGGTATCGTTCTTCACTGTCACGTAGCGCTTCTTGTGCTAAGTTGCGATCGTGGATATCAACACAGGAGCCGATATAGCCAAGAAATTCCCCCGTTGGTGCGAATCGAGGCACGCCAGTATCCAAAACCCAACGGTGTTCGCCATCAAAGCGTCTGAGGCGATATTCCATTGTAAATTTTTGTCGGGCATCAAAGCCATTAATATATATATCTAAGCAACGCTGAAAATCATCAGGATGTGCACCTTCAGCCCACCCATTGCCCATTTCTTGCTCTAGAGTCCGCCCAGTAAAATCTAGCCAGGGTTTATTAAAGTAGTTACAAAGTTTGTCAGTGCCGGACATCCACACCAGTACAGGAGCGGTGTCTACTAGGTGGCGAAAGCGAGCTTCACTTTCACGCAATGCTGCTTCTGTCTGCTGACGATCGCTGATGTCAGTGATTAAAGCTGCATACCCTTCAATAAGTTCCCTGTTTATTAAACTGGGGAACATAAATAGAATTAATGTAGCGTGTTCCAGCATCTTTATAAGTAATTTGACTTTCAAAAGTAACCTGCTGTCCTGCCAGTACTTGTTCCACATAGGGACGAACTACTTCATAAGCGGATTCACCCACAACTTCCCAAAGATGCTTTCCATAGATTTCTGCCGCCGGATGCCCAAACCACTCTTGATATGCTCGGTTATTGAAACGGTAGCGTTGTTCTGAATCTACAAAGGAAATCAGAACTGGTAGCGTATCTGTAATCAGGTGAAGTTCTGTTTCTAGTTGCCGCAGTGCTTCCTCATTGGACTCTGTTAACCGACCAAACCTGACCTCGCTTTCGCGTAGGGACTTTAGACTTGCTTCGGCTTGCCGTTGGGCTGCGCGGCGTGATTCGTTGAGCCAGCTGATTAACCCTGCTGTCAGGATGAACACAAATAACGATACTAAAATGTTCAGATTTGTAATGTTCAGCGAATAGAGTGGTTTGAAAAGGAAGTAATTGATTGCCAAAGTAGATAAAACTGTTGCAACTAACCCCGGAGCCAAGCCACCGTACCAGGCACTCACCATTACCGCAGCAAAAAACAGCGCCGCAGGTGTGGCGCTCAGGTATGGATTGAGTCGCAGGGTTGCCCACAGTGCTAAAGCAACGGATAGCAAAGCAATAACATAGTG
>NZ_JBTYKD010000078.1:0-55724 GCF_054880495.1 Nostoc sp. | reverse complement strand
GCTCCGCTCCACCCAACCTACGTCTAGGTCTAATGCACTATTTTAGCCTAGAGGGTCCACTACGTGCATTTCAAAAATCAAATACTAGTCCTATAACAGAAAAAACCTCTGCTAATCCGATGAAAAAACGAGTAACACTCACCTTCCCAAAACGCGCCGTGCAAATGCCAGTGACTTACGTACTGGCCAAAGAGTTCAACGTCGCCGCCAATATTATCCGCGCTCAAGTTGCCCCAAATCAAATTGGTAAACTGGTAGTAGAACTATCGGGAGATATCGATCAATTAGATGCGGCGATCGAGTGGATGCGATCGCGCCATGTTAACGTTTCTCATACATTAGGGGAAATTGCGATCAATCCAGATGTCTGTGTCCACTGTGGCTTGTGTACTGGGGTTTGTCCTACCGAAGCCCTCACCCTCCACCCAGAGACATTCAAGTTGACATTCACGCGATCGCGCTGTATCGTCTGCGAACAGTGTATTCCCAGCTGTCCCGTACAGGCAATCTCTACTAACCTTTAAGATTACCCCATACACCAGGGATGATTCCCCATCTAACTTTCTCAGAAATCTAAAATCCCAAATTGATTTTAGCCCAACTTAAACACATCCGCTATTACTATAGAAGAGTATGGAACTATCAATAGACATAAGTATAGTCTACAATCCTGATTACATAAAAACATATCAAAAGTAGATGCAGCTTTTTAACTAATGTTATTATGCAATAACCTCATGAGGTATTGTCATTAAGATCAATTATGAAATTAGCCACAGAAACCACGGTAAAAACTCTAGGGGACTACGCCTACCAAGCGATTGAAAAACACTTTAAGAAAACCTTAAAGTGGGAAAAATCAGTGAAGAAAGATGAAGATCCAGAAGCACTGCACCAAATGCGAGTGGGAATGCGTCGCCTACGGACGGCTGTAACTAGGTTTGGGCTAGCAGTGGATGTGTTGAAACCAGTCAGCGATAAAAATATCGGTAAAATAGCCCGTCGTCTTGGTAATCTCCGAGATTTAGACGTACTCAAAGAAAGTTTGGAAAACAATTATAAACCAAACTTACCCCGCAAAGAACAGGAATCTCTGCAAACAGCTTTCACAGCTTTGGCTAAACAACGTGAAGATGTACTATCGAATGTGCAGAAAACGTTAAAGGATGAATCTTACAAGTCTCTCAAAGATTCCTTAGACAAGTGGTTAGAGAAACCCAGTTATCAACCTTTGGCATCTTTTAGCATTCAGCAAGTGCTACCAGACTTACTTTTACCAGAAGTGAGTAACTTGTTACTGCATCCGGGTTGGCTAGTTGGCACGGAATTTGTGGATTCAGAAGTGAAAATTCAGAAAAACTGGGAACCAGAAAAGATAGAAAAACAATTAACAATAGAAGGTGGAATTCTTCACAGTTTGCGAAAAGAAGCTAAACGTGTACGCTACCAGATGGAGTTATTTAGTGACTTATATGGTGAGTCTTACGCAGCTTATCTTACAGAAGTGAAAAATATCCAAGAAATTTTGGGTACTATGCAAGATAGTGCTGTCTTAACTGACTGGCTTTCAGATGTCCTCAAGTCAGAAATTCAGACTCAGTTACCCACCCTTGCTAAATTATTAACTGAAAATCGTTATCAGTCGTGGAAGCAGTGGCAACCCTTACAAGAACGGTATCTGAAAGCTGAAACCAGGCATAGTTTTCATTTAACAATACTGCACCCGCTTTCAGGGGTAATAAATTAAAAGTTACTCTTTGTTGGGCAAGGATTGGACTAACCAGTACAGGCGTAATGCTAGAGAAAGCATTACCTTGTGCCATATCCCGTTAGAAAGTTCCAAATAAATGCACGAATTACGGTGTGGGTGCAGGATTTGGATGTTTTGCTGATTCCAGATTTTTAGAGCCGAGAAAATGGGCTGTCATACCCCAATACTCAATCAAATAGTAATAATCTCCCTAACAAGATATTGCTTTCTCTAAATCAGTCATAGTATAACGTTCATTAATCAGATGAGGTAGATCATAGCCCCCTCCTCGCTTGCTCTTAGGAGGTTGGGGGTGGGGTTCTTGTACTTCACAAGGGTCGAGAACCACTATAGAGATTACAACTACTGTATAGAGAAGCTTTTCTAATCTGTTGTCAGACTGATTCAGCTTTAAATAAACTCAACTAGCAGCAAACATCAAAGGTTATAAGCATCGAATATGAACATTTTACTTTTATATCCCCGTTTTCCAAAAAGTTTTTGGTCTTTTGAAAAGACACTGGCTTTATTAGACCGCAAAGCAATGCTACCGCCTTTAGGCTTGGTAACTGTAGCCGCAATTTTACCGCAAGAATGGGAGTTTAAGCTAGTAGATCGAAATGTTCGCGTCTGTACAGAAGCAGAATGGGCTTGGGCAGATTTGGTTATTATGTCGGCGATGATTGTGCAAAAAGAGGATTTGCTTTCTCAGATATTAGAAGCAAAGCAGAGAGGTAAGCGAGTTGCTGTAGGTGGGCCATTTCCGACAGCGTTACCCAATGAAATGACATCCGTTGGGGCAGACTATTTGATATTAGATGAAGGGGAAATCACCCTACCTTTATTTGTAGCAGCGATCGCACGCGGCGATCGCACAGGCATTTTTCGCTCTGATGGTGAAAAACCAGATGTCACCAATACTCCGATTCCTCGCTTTGACTTACTAGAGTTTGATGCTTATGCGGAGATGTCGGTGCAATTTTCCCGTGGATGTCCCTTTCAGTGTGAGTTTTGTGACATTATTGTACTCTACGGTCGCAAACCCCGCACTAAAGACCCAGATCAATTATTAGCAGAACTTGATTATCTCTACAAACTGGGTTGGCGGCGCAGTATTTTTATGGTGGATGACAACTTCATCGGTAATAAGCGGAATGTCAAATTATTTTTGAAGTCTCTTCTGCCCTGGATGGTGGAACATAACTATCCCTTTTCTTTTGCTACAGAGGCTTCAGTTGATTTAGCCCAAGATCAAGAACTGATGGATTTGATGGTAGTGTGTAATTTTGGAGCCGTTTTTCTGGGAATTGAAACCCCCGACGAAGAAAGTCTCACTTTCACTCAAAAATACCAGAATACCAGAGACTCGCTCAGTGAAGCGGTGCATAAGATTACCCGCTCAGGGCTGCGAGTCATGGCAGGCTTTATCATTGGTTTTGATGGCGAGAAGACAGGAGCAGGCGCACGAATTGTCAAGTTTGTCGAGCAAACAGCAATTCCCACAGCCTTATTTAGTATGCTGCAAGCACTTCCAGATACAGCCCTCTGGCATAGATTAGAAAAGGAAGGACGACTCCGCAACAAATCAGCCAATATCAACCAAACCACGTTGATGAATTTTGTGCCAACTCGACCGTTAGAAGACATCGCTCACGAATATGTGCAGGCGTTCTGGGATTTGTATGAGCCAGAGCGGTTTTTGGAGCGTACATACAAACACTTCCGTCTTTTGGGGGAAGCAACCTATCCGAAAAAGGGCAAAGCTCCTAATAAACCATTGAACTGGAAAGTACTCCGGGCGTTGCTGGTGATTTGCTGGCGCCAAGGTATACGTCGTCAGACGCGCTGGCAATTCTGGCGCAACTTGTGGAGCATGTATCAGCATAATCCGGGTGGGGTGAGTAGCTACTTAGCTGTTTGTGCCCAAATTGAGCATTTCTTGGAGTATCGCCAAATTGTCCGGGATGAAATTGAGGCTCAAGTAGCTGAATTTCTGGAAGCAGAAGCTAGGGTAAAACCGGAAGCAGAAGTGATGGAAGTGTTAGGAAGCTTCAAATAATAACTCAGATCACAATAGGCTTGGGTTAAGACAAATTGTCGGGTGTGTTATGCCATTTCACACAAACCCTGATACATATAGATTTCTCGTAGGGGCACAGAAAAAGCTCATTGGTGTCAACTTCAGAAAAAATCTGCTTTGAGAAGGCGTTTTGCCCTTATCCCCTAACCCCTTCTCCCAACTTGGGAGAAGGGGAACTAGAGAATTTGCTCCCCTCTCCCAATTTTGGGAGAGGGGCTGTTCTTGTGAGGGTCAAACCTCGAAAGCATGCCTTGCTTAACTCCTACGTTAAGTTGACACCAATGAGCATTGCTGTGCCCCTACCAAAGTATTTGTATCATTATTAAACAGGACTTACGCAAACAATAGCTGAAACCCTGATTTATAGGTAGGGGCAATACCCTGCGGGAAGCCTTCGTCTACATGAATTGCCCCTACCGCGTATAGTTTTGCGTAAGTCCTATTAAAGTGAAACGGTACTAGCGATCGCATTAAGATTGCATCAGATTAAGATGCAATCTTAATGCGTCCCCTTACAATGCCAATGCGTCCCCTTGCAATGCCAATCCGTTCCTCTGCATTAAAAACGCTACACTTTTATGCAAAACTGTACTAAGAAATAAGAATTAATAACATACAATTTATGTCCCAGGCTTACCTCACCCTCAATCCCTCTCCTAATAAAGGAGAGGGAAGCTAGATACAGGATGAAGTTTTGCATTTTATTTAATCCACGTTCCTAAGTGACCATGCCAGCCGATAATTTAGAGATTAATGAAACGACTGCGGCACAATTTGCTCAATTAGTGCTGGATTGTATCGGGCGGGAGTATCCTAACAGTAATCTGTATTGGGCTGATAGCGACGAGGATATAAAACCACCGCGTAAATTGACTCCTGCTTTTTATGGCTGCTTAGATTGGCATTCAGCCGTACATGGTCACTGGTTGTTGCTACGTCTGATGCGTCACTTTCCTGAAGCCTCCTTCTATGCAGTGTCAAAGCAAGCACTTGGGCAGAGTCTAACACCGGAGAAAATTCAAGGAGAGATTGCCCATTTTCAACGGCTACCCTTTTATGAATTTCCTTATGGTGTGGCATGGCTTCTGCAACTGGCTGCGGAACTTCACGAGTGGAATCATCCTCAAGGGAAAGAATGGCAGCTTGTATTGGAACCGCTAGAAAAGTTGATTGCAGGTAATTTACAGCGTTGGATTGATGCACTAAAACTTCCAAATCGCACGGGGATGCATAGCCAAACAGCTTTTGCACTTGGTTTGATACTAGATTGGGCACGAATTACCGAAAATGCTGACTTCATTCAGTTAGTGGAGAATAAAGCACGGCAATTCTATCTTAGCGATCGCAATTACTCCTTACAATTTGAGCCGCTTGGCTACGATTTTCTCTCTCCTGGACTTGCGGAAGCAGACTTGATGCGGCGAGTCCTCCCAACAACAGCTTTCACTGACTGGCTGACCAATTTTCTTCCCCAAATACCGATTCAGAATTCAGCAAATTGGTTAGAACCGAACATAGTAGATAATCCTCAAGATTATATGCAATCCCACTTCTACGGTCTTAATCTCAGTCGTGCTTGGATGCTTGAGGGGATCATCTCTAGATTAGCAAATAGCGATCGCCGCATAGAAACACTTCGCTCGGCTGCCGTTGACCATCGTCACAATGGACTAGCAAATGTTGTAAGTGAACATTATGCAGCTAGTCACTGGCTAGGAACTTTTGCTGTTTACCTTTTAACAAATCGTGGGTTGCAAGGGCAAATTATTTAAATAGTCTGGGCGATCTATAGCAATCCTATTTGATTTCTGAAAAAATCTCGGTAGTCTTGTAGTAGCCACTCTTGGCTAGAATGTTGCAAAAAAATTGTAGGTTGGGTGAAGGCTTTGCCAAAGCCAACATCCTGATAATCAGTTGGGTTGCGCTCCGCTCGACCCAACCTATGTCTAATGCACTATTATTAGCCTAGAGGGTCCACTACGTGCATTTCAAAAATCAAATACTAGTCCTATATAGCAATCCTATTTGATTTGTGAAAATTGCAAGCCATAGATCCCCGACTTCTTTGAGAAGTCGGGGATCTTGTTTCTCACGAATGATTCAGGATTGCTATAACAATGTATCAAAACTGTTTAAATCGGGGTTTTCCCAATGCCCAATACTTCTCTACGAGAGGCTGCGCCAACGGCTTCGCTCAGTACAAGTGCCCAATGCCCAATACTTCTCTACGAGAGGCTGCGCCAACGGCTTCGCTCAGTACAAGTGCCCAATCCCCAATGCCCAATGCCCCAATCCTTAAAAGATGCCAAGTAAACATGGCTTAACCGATTGAAACTGTCAGGATCAGATAGTAAAGAGTAAAAGGCAATCTATTTTGACTTTTAACTTTCTCCTTTTGTTCAACTTTCCACAACGGGAGGTTTAATCTTGACTAAATTAAAAGTTGGTATCAATGGCTTCGGTCGAATCGGGCGACTTGTGCTTCGCGCTGGCATCGATAACCCTAACATTGAGTTTGTGGGGATTAACGACTTAGTACCACCAGATAACCTCGCTTATCTATTAAAGTACGACTCAACCCACGGTAAACTTAAGCTTAAGGTTGAAGCCAAGGAAGATGGCATCCTCATTGACGGGCACTTTATCCCTTGTGTGTCGGTGAGGAATCCAGCCGAGTTGCCTTGGGGACAATTAGGTACAGATTATGTGGTAGAATCTACGGGACTCTTCACTGGCTATGAAGGGGCGGCAAACCACCTGAAGGCAGGTGCAAAGCGAGTGATAATTTCCGCTCCCACTAAAGATCCAGATACAGTTCCTACCCTACTGATGGGTGTAAATCATCACCTTTTTGACCCCAGGAAGGATCTCATTGTCTCCAATGCTAGCTGCACTACAAACTGTCTAGCTCCCATCGCTAAGGTTATTAATGACAACTTTGGGTTGACCGAAGGGTTGATGACCACAGTCCACGCCATGACTGCCACCCAGCCAACAGTAGATGGACCCAGCAAGAAGGACTGGCGAGGTGGTCGAGGTGCAGCCCAAAATATTATTCCCTCCTCCACAGGCGCAGCTAAAGCTGTAGCACTGGTTTTACCAGAATTGAAGGGCAGGTTGACTGGTATGGCATTTAGAGTTCCGACTCCCGATGTCTCTGTAGTTGATTTAACTTTCAAAACTGCCAAAGCCACTAGTTATCAAGAAATCTGTGCTGCGATGAAGGAGGCTGCCGCCGGTTCACTAGCAGGTATTTTGGGCTACACAGATGAAGAAGTAGTTTCTACAGATTTTCAAGGGGATACCCATTCCAGTATCTTTGACGCAGGTGCTGGTATTGAGTTGAACTCTCACTTCTTCAAGGTAATTGCTTGGTATGACAACGAGTGGGGCTACTCAAATCGCGTCATTGACCTGATGTTATCTATGTCACAGAAGGAAAAACTCGCACCGACAGCAGCTGTGGTTTGATTTGTCATTTGTCATTGGTCATTTGTCATTGGTCATTTGTCATTTGTGATTAACTCTTGACTTTTGAACGCCAGTTCGCACAAGTAGCGATACCCGGATATGCAACTGGCTGCCCTTGACTTTTGGAATGTGGGTTAAATGGTAATACAGTTCAGTTAAGGATTTCTTCCTTCTCTTTCTTCTCTTCCTTCTCTGCGAGACGCTGCGCGAATGCGTCCTTCTCTACGAGACGCTACGCGAACGCGTCCTTCTCTTCTTGTTAGGTTTATATTCCATGCAGTTGAGAACCGCTATAAACAAAGTATCTTTTTTAGCAAACCAGTGATATGAAACACATCTGAATTTAGATGCTTTGTGCGATCGCTACGACGCTCTACGCCTACGCACGCGTATAATACCAATTCTCCAGAAGGCTAAAGATTTAAACCGGGAAACCCAAAAAAAATCTGAAGTCTATTAATTATGGGCGTTGCATATTTGCGGGATGATTTTGCTGGTTTTGTGGGATGGACAGCGTTCGACTGAGCGCTCACGCCGAAGTCTTGCTTGTCCTTTGTATTTCCGGGCGACCAGGATGCCCGCCCCACAAGAATGATCCCTATTTTATCTAACGGCTAATTACGTTAGCGAGTCAGACGCTACGCACAGTCGCTAACCCTTCTCTACCAGACGCGCAAGGGACGCTCCTTGAGCGTGATTACAAATTACGAATTGGTATAAAACATCCAAATTTGCAGGTTACTCCTCAACCCCTAATCCCTATGCGTCGAACTAAAATCATTTGTACTGTTGGACCTGCTACATCTGCACCTGAAAAGCTGCAAGCCTTAGTAGAAGCTGGAATGAATGTGGCGCGGCTGAATTTTTCCCACGGAGCCTATGAATTTCACGCCCAAACGGCTCAGTATCTCAGGCAGATTAGTACTGAGCAGCAAAAGCCGATCGCAATTATGCAAGACCTCTGTGGCCCCAAGATTCGTTTGGGAATTTTACCACCGGAAGGGTTAAATCTGGAAGCTGGTAGTGAAGTTACCTTTGTTTTGCAACAAAAGGGTGAGAGTATCGACGAACTACCTCTACCATTGCCGACTTTATTTGCAATGGTGCGACCAGGCGAACCGATTTTGATTAATGATGGTCGTGTTAAGTTGATTGTCACCGATCGCGATGCCGATCGCATTCGGGCAGAAGTGAAAATTGGCGGGTTAATTTCCACACACAAGGGAGTGAACCTGCCACAAACTCCTTTACCTGTGAGTTCAATCACCGAAAAAGACTTGCTGGATTTGCGCTTTGGGATTCAGTTGGGTGTAGACTGGGTGGCAGTGTCCTTCGTGCGATCGCCACAAGACTTAGAACCCGCCCGCAGGATGATTGAAGCAGCTGGCGCTTCCATCCGCTTAATTGCCAAAATCGAAAGGGCAGAGGCAGTAGAGCAGTTTGACTCCATTTTGAAGGTTGCCGACGGGATCATGATTGCCCGTGGCGATTTGGGCGTAGAAATGCCAATTCATGAAGTCCCTCTGATTCAAAAAGATATAACTCGCCGTTGCAATCGTGCTGGCAAGCCGGTGATTACAGCCACGCAAATGCTAGAGTCGATGATTAGCTCGCCCGATCCCACCCGCGCCGAAGCAACTGATGTTGCCAACTCCATCTTAGATGGTACGGATGCGGTAATGCTTTCTGGTGAAACAGCTGTCGGACAATATCCCGTCGCCGCCGTCCAGATGATGCACAATATCGCCGTGCGGACAGAACAAGCTTTAGATGAGGGTAGCAGACATTCTTGGTGCCATGAGGCAGGCAGTCTCAGCGTTACCGAATCCGTAGCAGAATCGGTGTGTCGCATCGCTTATGAAACAGGCTCACGGGCAATTCTCTGTAACACGACCTCAGGAAATACGGCGAGAATGGTGTCTAAATATCGGCCAACTTCTGCCATTATTGCCCTCACCCCTGACATCACCGCTTATCGGCAGCTAGCACTTTCTTGGGGTGTGGAACCTTTGCTGATCCCACCAGTCCACAATGCCGAAGAGATGTTTAGCAATGTGGTAAACACAGTTTTAGAGATGGGTCTAGCGAATAAGGGCGATAAGGTGGTAATTACCTCTGGTGTTCCAATTGGTAAATCGGGAACAACTAGTTTAATCAAAGTGCATTCCATTGGACAGCCAATTTCAGCATAAGGCTCTTAGAATAAGGCTGTGGCTATGGATAATAAGCAAACTTGGGCAATGATTCCGAAAAATTGTCAGAATCAGAATTGAAGGAATAGTAAAGAGTGTAAAGAACTGGGGAATTAAGTAAATCCTAAACAAACATCACGGAGTATTTTATGTCTAAGAATTTACTGGAACAATTGCGGAAAATGACTGTTGTGGTCTCAGATACAGGGGATATTCAGGCAATTGAAAAGTTCAAACCCCAAGACGCCACCACCAATCCTTCTCTAATTACTGCTGCGGCGCAGATGCCGGAATATCAGGGAATTGTCGATCAAACTTTACTCCAGGCAAAGAAAGATGCTGGAGCCGGAGCTACCCAAGCACAGATAGTTTCTTTAGCTTTTGACAGTCTGGCAGTTGCCTTTGGATTAAAGATTTTACAAATCATTCCCGGTCGCGTGTCTACGGAAGTAGACGCTCGCTTGTCCTACGATACTGAAGCTACCCTGACTAAAGCACGGGAATTAATTGCTCAGTATAAGGCCGCCGGAATTGGCTGCGATCGCGTGTTAATTAAAATTGCCTCCACCTGGGAAGGGATTCGCGCTGCGGAAATTCTGGAGAAAGAAGGTATTCACTGTAACCTAACCTTGTTGTTTGGTCTGCATCAAGCGATCGCCTGTGCTGATGCTGGTGTCACTCTAATTTCTCCCTTCGTTGGTCGGATTCTCGACTGGCACAAAAAAGATACTGGACGCGATAGCTACCCAGCAGCCGAAGACCCAGGAGTTTTGTCTGTCACCAAAATCTACAACTACTACAAGAAGTTCGGCTATAAAACCGAAATTATGGGAGCTAGTTTCCGCAACATTGGTGAAATTACTGAACTTGCAGGTAGTGATCTGTTGACAATTTCCCCGGCACTTTTGGGTGAATTGCACGCAACGATTGGAGAACTGCCACGCAAACTCGACCCTGCCAAGGTAGCAAACTTGGAAATTGAAAAGATATCCGTTGACAAAGCTACCTATGACAAATTACACGCTGCTGACCGCATGGCAACTGACAAACTAGACGAGGGCATCAAAGGTTTCACCAAGGCGTTAGAAGACCTTGAGAAACTTTTGGCAGACCGACTAGTTCGCCTGGAAGCAGAGGTAGTAGCAACCCATTAGAATGTAAGGATAGTGATTATTTAATGGTTAGTGGTTACTAAAATAACCACTAACCATTAACAATTAGCTTAGTTGCATCAGCAGTCATCAATTATTTTTTTGATAAATATCGTCACTCAAACAATCGACCATCTTCTAAACAGAGAATCCGGTCGGCAATATCGAAAATGCGGTTATCATGAGTTACTATTAAAATTTCACAACGTTAGAACGTTTTAATACCTACAATAGGACTTTTAAAACATCCTCTGAGGGTTTGTGCTATGAGGTGCAAAGCAGTATGAGTGCCTGTGTTGCCCTGGCAAAGCTTTGGCTATTGGATAGCAAAATATTCTACTACCCAAAAGTAAAAATTCCCGCTACTGCGCCAGCATCAGTTATGAGTTCTTTCTTATTTCCCTTATGCCCAATGCCCGATTTAAAAATCTACCCCTCGTTTTAGTTCTACACCTTGATTAGCATAGTGTTTGTGGCAATAAACTTCTGAGTGGACGCTCGCCAAGTCAAAGTATGCGGGTGGATTTTGGCAGCGGCCAGTGATAATGATTTCGGTGTCGCGGGGTTTGCGGAGCA
Source organism: Nostoc sp. (assembly GCF_054880495.1). NCBI lineage: Bacteria > Bacillati > Cyanobacteriota > Cyanophyceae > Nostocales > Nostocaceae > Nostoc > Nostoc sp. The sequence goes on along the minus strand of NZ_JBTYKD010000078.1, from coordinate 44,504 downwards.
AAGCTTGAACAATGGGTTCAACGGGGAGTAGTTCTAAATCAACAGTGGGATTGAGTTCATCGAGAATAATAGTTTTATATAGTCCAGAGGCGATCGCAACTTTAGCGATTTCCCAACCCCGTTCCGCTTCTACGTAGTCTAATTCTTGCCGGGAATTGCGCCAGACGATCGCATCTCCACCACAGCGCTGATGATCCACCACTTCTGGATATGACTGCTGCAAGGCGGCGATCGCTGCGTCTTCTGTGTAACCACTACCACCTTTAAGCCACTGCATAATCAACACACGGGTAGATCCGGGATGATTGATTCCCCTACCAATCGCCTGCAAGGCTTTGCCTAAAGCACTAGTAGACTTGCCTTTCCCAGCACCAGTATAAATTTCAATCCCTTCAAGTAAGAGGGCTTTAGCTATTGGGTGGTGATGAGGTTTCATTTCTGAGTGCAAATCTGCAATATCGAGCAACTTTTGCGGCGCAGCGCGTCCGGTGGCAATGATTTCTAACTCTTGGGGTTTAGATTTTAATGCCTTAACCACTTCATCCACTGGTAGCAAACCTAAATCCAGAACAGGGTTAATTTCATCTAAGACGACAACCGAATATAAACCACTAGCGATCGCACCTTTAGCTACATCCCAACCCCGCGCGGCTTCCTCTCGGTCAAAGGTGGTAATTTCCTCATGCCCAAAAAATTCCGCTCTCCCAGTGCGAACCTGGTCAATTAAATGGGGAAAACCGCGCTGCAAAGCTGCGATCGCGCCATCTTCGTCATAATCACGTTCCGGACCCTTTAAAAACCGCAGCAGTAAAACGCGGTTAGAATTGCTAGGCATATTTATACCCAAGCCAATGGAACGCAAAACCACCCCCAAAGCCGCTTGTGACTTACCTTTACCCACGCCATCGTAGACGTGAATTTGACCAATGATCCGTTCTGGGCGCACTTGCGCCGTGCGAATACCGATACCGTTCCTTGTCATCTCTCGAAAAGCTATAACGTGGCAGTCTTTAATCTTACCTAACGTCTTGTACTCTCATCGGAAAAATTGCCTCTTTACCGCATCCGTACAAATATTAACAATATCAATAGATGAATACTGGCACAGCACCATAGTAAAGGATAAGAACAATAGGATAATTTCCCCCATCACCCTCACTATCCCAGTTATACTCACTACAGTTAACCCTTACCCTTGACCATTTATGCCTGAAAATTGGATGCTTCCCAGGATTTTTCCCATTGGTGGAATTCTATTTGACTTTTTATTTGTACTGATTGCTATTCCCGTCGAAGCATCTGTTTTGCACTCTCGGCTAAAATTTGACAAGAAATCCAGTACTTTTTATGCCATTTCTATCAATCTGTTTTCTAGTGTAATTGGTTGGTTGATATTTTTTGTATCAGAACCACTGTTGCCGATACAGATGAAATCAGAATTAATTAATTATATGTTTTTTAATAATTTTAAATCACCAACGACACAAACTTTAGTGATATTAACTGCCTTCATAATTTTCTTTGCTACTTTTTTAACTAAATTTTTCGCTTTAAGAATATTATTACTATTATTAAATGAATCAGTTGCTAAAAAGGAAGAGGAGCCGGAAATATATCAACGGCGGCGACCCCGTGGTTTTAGCAATATTAAATTACAAAGTACCAATTTACTTACTACTACATTAATAGCAAATTCTCTGAGTTATAGTGTGATCACAATTCTTTTATTGTTTCGCTCAAAATAGCCAGAATTGACTTGTTTAATTCCCAGAAAAAATAGTGATTGATTAATTAGGTGTAGGGAGGAATATGAATACGCTATTTAAAGATGTATTTGGAGTTTTTAAATTTGCTGAAGGGCTTTATGCAGGAATTAGAAAGGTATTAGTTCCACCCAAAGCTTATTCTTGGCAAACATTTATTTATCTGAGTGTTTTTTCTTGGGTACTTTCATATTTTGCTACAAGCTATATCAAAGACGTAATTGCCTTTTTCGGCTGGTTATTTTTAATTGCCGGTACAGCTTGGTATACAACTGAAGATCCTTTGAGGGTTCCTGGTACTTTTATGCCAGTCGGGGCAGTAATTACTGGATTTTTAGTGAGTGTTTTTGCATTCGGAAATCAAGAGGATGTAATTACGCCAAGAACAATCGTTTTTTGGCCGACAATTTCAGCACTAATTACGGCAATACCAGAATTTATTGAAGGAAATGATACCGATGCTAAAGCTCGCATTCCTAAGCCACACGACCGCCAAAGAATCATAATTTTAGTTGCTAGTAGTATGCTGCTAAGTTGCTGGATTCAGTTTTATTTTGTAATGGATAATTGGTTAGGACAATATCCCAGTTTGCAAGCAGATACTTTTCAACGTAGTACCTTTGTTGTCAGAAGAGAACAAGCAGTAAAAATTCCCCAAAACGGCGTTATAATTATAGAGAAACTTCAACCAATAGTAGTAGAGCAAATAACCCAAAGACCTTGGTCAGAAGTAGAGAAATGGTTGCTAGATGCGAAACAGCATGTAGGAACTCTGGGTAGGGAAATAATTAAAATCAACCTCGATAAATATGAAGAGAAGGATCTATGGCGCATTGAACCGCGTGTAGCTAATACTAAGTCTGGATATATATTAGATTTATTAAGTATTTGGATAGGTCCAAGTTCTAATCCACGGGGCTATTACTTGAAAAAATCTTGTCGCATTGAACCAGTTGCAGCAACCAATAATTCCGGGAATAAGATTACAGTTGCAGAAATTGAATGCGATCGCGCCACTAAATTTATTGCTGGCTCACCGCCTCCGCAGCAGTGAGGAGTGGGCTTGCCGTGAGCGTAGCCGAATGGGAGACAAGGAGGACAAGGAAAATCATAAATCAGCACTTACGCAAATAATAGCTGAAACCCTGATTTTCTTCTTAGGCGCAATTTCTGAATTGCCCCTGATCGTGTTTAGTTTTGCATAAGTCCTAAAATGAAAAATGAAAAATGAATATTAACAGAATTTTTGTATTGGCAAAGAATGTGTTTCAGGAAGTGGTACGCGAGCGCATCCTATATATTATCGGTTTTTATGCGCTAATACTCGCCATTGCCTTCCGCGTTCTTCCTGAATTTGCAGCTACGACTGAAGACAAAATGTTTTTAGACTTTGGGATGGCGGCGATGAATGCCATCGGCTTAATTGTGACGATATTTGTTGGTACGGGACTGGTTAATAAAGAAATTGAAAAACGCACTATCTTGATGTTAATTGCTAAACCTGTCAGCCGCAGCGAAATTATCGTCGGCAAATACTTGGGTTTATCCGCAATCCTAGCTGTACTTGTCGCCATGATGACAGCACTTTATCTAGTATTTCTGCAATTTGGTAACATTCCTCATCCAACGACGAGCATTCTAATTGCGGCAATTTTCTTATTTATTCAATTATCATTAATCACCTCTGTAGCTATAACCTTCAGTGTTTTTACTGCTTCCTTGTTAGCGACTGTTTTAACCTTTGCGATATATTTAATCGGAAATATTACTCAAGATTTAGTACAACTTGGGCGGATTAGCCACAACCCTGGTATGGAACGTCTAACTCAAGGTTTGTTTCTCATCTTGCCAGATTTATCCCGATTAGATTTGAAAAATGATGCAGTTTATGGTCTGCAAGCATTACCTGACACAACTGCACTAATTACAAATGCTGGCTATGGCTTACTTTATAGTGTGATGTTGTTAGCGATCGCTATTTTGATCTTTTCACAACGCGAATTTTAACGATTGAACATTGGGCATTAAAAGAGGAGAGGAGCAAACAGAAAGTTTTTGCCTCCTAACTTCTGTTGTATGAATATTTCCTGACCTATGTCAGCATTTTTTGTTTTAAAAACCACTTCAAAAGCCTATTTGCAGGTGATTGGCGATTTGTTGGGAATTTATTTTTGATTATTTACTGAGTTGATCTCCATTTGGGGTGTACTCTCAATATACGGTAACTACCACACATTACTTTGAGATAAATTACACCCAGAGGTGAATACCATGAAAAATTATGCTGATAAGCAAGAATTTGTATTAAGTCAAATCACAAATAAATATTTTCAGCGCCGAGATTTTAGTGGATGTGACTTGAGTGGAATTGACCTAAAAGGAATTGATTTAAGTGGTGTTAACTTCATAGGAGCGGATTTACGTGGTGCAAATCTGTTTGGCTGTGTCCTGACTCGTGCAAATTTAAGTGGCGCAAATTTAATGGAAGCTAGCTTATGTGAAGCTAATTTGTATGAAGCCTCTTTGTGTGAAGCCAATTTGATTAATGCTGATTTAACACGAGCAAATTTGTGTGGAAGTTTTTTATGGCGGGTGAAATTCACAGGTAGTAATCTTTGGGGCGCTTCTTTGTGTGATGTGGATTTGAGAGAAGCAGACCTAAGTAAAGCTAAATTAATTGAAGCATCCCTGATTGAAGCTAACTTAAGTTTTGCAAATCTCGCCGGAGCAAAGCTATGTGGAGCAAAATTACTAGAAGCTAATTTGACTCAGGCCAACTTAACTGGTGCAGACCTGACATGGGCAAATTTAACCAAGGCAAACTTGAATAAGGCAAACCTTTGGGAGACAAAGCTGATTTATGCGAAGTTTCGGGATACTATCATGCCTGATGGCACAATTAAGCAACCTCAGATAGTGATTTATTAGTCAGGAGTCAGTTTTGGTCTTACTTTTCACTTTTATTGGGAAAATCTCACTTTCATTCCTCTCCTAAAAGGGGCTACCGTGTATACACAAGTCTCTCTTGAAGTAATTTACAGTTTATCAAATAGCCTAAAGAAACCTCACCCTGGTTTTGCTACGCAAAACCTGTCCCTCTCCTTACTAAGGAGAGGGATGTCTGTCAGGATAGGGTGAGGTTTTTGTTTTGTGTAATTCGATGACTGTACGTTAAATATCAATTGGGCATTCGCACTTTGGCGGGCAATATTATCAGGCGATCGCTGCAACCAGATAATGGAAAAATATAATTCCGGGTAATTTTATCTGCGATCGCCTCTTCAGGATCGGTAGGGGGTATAATCACTGCGGGAGTAAAGATTCAAACTAGCAAAGAAGTGCCAAAAAATTGGCGTATACATTTCCGGTAAAATATTTCCGGTAAAATTAAGTTCTGAGGACTGTGGATTCGGGAGAAATTTAGGGTGCCTACACTTGGGGTTAACATTGATCACATCGCCACCATCCGGCAAGCACGGCGGACGGTGGAACCAGACCCCGTGGCGGCGGCGGTGCTGGCAGAATTAGGGGGTGCAGATGGGATTACGGTGCATCTGCGCGAAGATCGGCGGCATATTCAAGACAGGGATGTGCTACTCTTGCGGCAAACAGTGCGATCGCATCTTAATTTAGAAATGGCCGCTACAGATGAAATGCTAGCGATCGCTCTCGATATCAAACCAGATTATGTGACTTTAGTCCCCGAAAAGCGCGAAGAAGTCACAACAGAAGGCGGACTAGATATTAGCGGGCAAATTGCTAGAATAGGTGAGATAGTCGATAAATTGCAAAGTGCTAGCATTCCAGTTAGTTTATTTATTGACGCAGACCGATCACAAATCGAAGCATCTGTCAAGGTGAAGGCGCGGTTTATTGAATTGCACACCGGACAATATGCAGAGGCTAAGGATGAAACAAATCGCCAGCGAGAATTAGCGATATTAGCTAAAGGGTGTAAACAAGCGATTCAAGCTGGATTGCGAGTCAACGCCGGTCATGGACTCACCTACTGGAACGTCTATCCGGTGGCTGCGCTTCCAGGCATGGAAGAACTCAACATTGGTCATACTATCATCAGTCGGGCTGCATTAGTAGGTATGGAAAGGGCAGTCCGCGAGATGAAACAAGTTATAAGAGGGAATGGGGCATAGGGCACTTGTACTGAGCGAAGTCGAAGTATTGGGCACTTGTACTAACTTGTACTGACTTGTACTGAGCGAAGTCGAAGTAGCGAAGTCGAAGTAGCGAAGTCGAAGTATTGGGCATGGGTCATTTCCCTTGTCCCCCTCATCCCCCTGATCTCCCCACTCCCTTAAACTTAAGAGGGGTTGTCACTGCGAAATCTAGAAATTGGGATTAAAATCTTCAGCAAAAACTTCTATGAGCGCAACACAATCTAACAACCTGCCGCTTTGGGTACAGGATCGGGATAAGGTGATAGCAGAAAGCACTGATGTCGAGTGGCGCTATCAGACACCGCCTGATTATTCCCGTTCAAAAGAGAATCTCGCCCAAGAAAGTATCCACAATCACCTTGAAGGTACACTGGAAGCGATCGCGCAAAACTTGGTGCGAACCTTAGAGATGGAGGTATCCTTCAAAGCTAACCCGCAAGAGTGGTTATCTATTGTGAATGATAAGTTTCGCGTGAGTACCAACGGCGGACTAGAGTACACCGCAGCAGATTTATCAGCGCAAGGTACTTACAATTTATTTATGGCTGATTCAGAACACTACAAGGCTTCAGAAGAAAGCTTTGAATCATCTGCAAAAGTCTTCCACACAACATTTCCCCAAGGATTTCCTTGGGAAGTGGTAGAAGTTTTCTCAGGGCCACCAAATGTGACATTCAAGTGGCGGCATTGGGGACATTTTAACGGAGAATACAAAGATTATGCACCAACTGGAGAGACAATAGAAATTATCGGCATGAGCATTGCAAAAGTTAGCGATGACTTGAAAATCATTTCCTTAGAACACTATTTTGACAATAGTCTGTTCTTGGAAAAGCTCACATCTGGTGGCAAACAGACAATTGCTGAAAACCAGAAAAGTGGTTGTCCGTTCAGCTCTTGGTTCAAGAAATCCCACAAAAGTTAGTTTGTAAGGGTACAGTGCAGTACTGTGCCCTGAAATTATTCACATAGCAACTCAAGGATGAAAATGCAAACATACTATTACGTTTTGGCTAGTCAACGTTTTCTGATTCAAGAAGAACCGATACAGGAAGTTCTCAAAGAACGTACCCGTCACTACCACGAACAAGAAAAACAAATAGATTTTTGGTTAGTTGAGCAACCAGCTTTCTTGGAAACACCGCAGTTTACAGAACTAAAGGTGAAGTGTCCCCAACCAGCAGTAGCGATTATTTCCACTAATCCCCAATTTATTACTTGGTTAAAACTGCGTTTAGAGTACGTCATCACTGGTGAATTTCAGGCTCCTTCTGAGACAATACCGGACGCTTTGGCATCGCTTGCTACTGTTTCCTAATCTGGGCATTGGGCATTGGGTTATTCCCCTTGTCCCCACTCCCCAATTTTATTTTTGAGGAACAAAATATATTTTTTGACACTCCTTTAATCCCCATACTGAAGTAGCTAGGTTTCAGCTTTTTTCTTATAAAATCTTCTAGGACACCTTGATTTACATAATCTAACTTTTGTGCATAGATTTCATACTTTACCAAGTGTTTTAAGATTAGCGATGTCTACAACGAGCTTCGCTTACGCAGGGTTAATTGGTGGCATGAGTTCTGTCTTTGCCCAACAAGCCATTCCCGTTTGTCAACCACCAAATGTAGGTGAGTATCTTTTATTAGTAGTCAGTCCCACAGCAAATAATCAGAAGCAGTTGCGTAGTGCCTTACCGTCTGAACTTAAGACCATCACCTGCAAATATCTCAACGAAACTGTGACGCGTGTAGGAGACTTTAACAAAATTGATGATGCCAATCGTTGGGCGAGATATGTCAGCAATATTGTTGGCTTGTCTGCTATAATTACCACTCGACCAACAACCCCAGATGTTCAGGCACACTCACAGCCACAGCCACCTCAGCAGACAGTTAGCTATAATCCTCAAGCCTTAGGAGAGGGTTATGCAGTCCTGGTAGATTATTACAACCGTCCCGAACTAGTAAATAGTGTGCAACAACTAGTGGGAGGTAATGTAGGTTTTGTTTCTTATGGACAACGCCCTTACTTGTTAGCAGTTTATACCACCAACCAAACTGAAGCATACAACACATTGCAGAAGCTGAACAATGGTGGTTTTATTGCCAGTATAGTAGATAGTCGGAAGGTAATTATGCTGCGGTCAACTGTGCGGTTCTAGTGATATTAAGTTTGCTGGAATACTGATGCGATGCGATCTATCAGGGTGATAAGCTAATAGGCATTTAAGTTGCATAATAACAGGGCTGTTCGCGAAGCGTTCCCGTAGGGTAGCCCTTACTACAAGCGAATCATTCTGGAAAAATGAATGACGATTACCTTAATTTGTCAATTGACCGAATTTTAGATTTTAAATTTTGAATCCAAAATTTAAAAAGGTTTCAAGTGAACCTATATAATCGCTCTGCGAGAAGCAAGTTATCTGGAACAAATCTTTTCATCCTCAAGAAAAAGAATTTTTTCACGGGGTAAATCTAAAATCGTTCGACTGAAGGCTCACGACAAGTCCAAAATCCAAAATTTGTTGACAAATTACCAGTTATATCAGGTTCGGTTAAACACTTATAATATCTGTAGGTTGGGGAGCCACTGCGTTGGGCGGTTCTGCCGACTTGTACTCCTTCGGAGAACCCGCGGGGTAGCAAGTGGCGTTTGAGGAACAAAACCCAACATTTGATCCTTGTTTATGTTGGGTTTCACTGCCGTTTAAACGCCACTTTGCTCAAGTCGGGAAACCCGCCCACACAAGTGGCTCCCCAACCTACATGGATAGATTTTATTATAAGTAATCACCTGAACTTGATATTACTAATATCAATAGCCACTAAAATAAAGATTCATTGTCCTAGCTTAATAAGCAGACCTAGCTAACCAATAGATAGTTATACCCAGAGCTGACCCGGCGATTACCTGAACTGGTGTATGTCCGAGTAATTCCTTTAGACGGTCTTGACTAAAGTCTGGTTTTTCATCAAATAATTCGTCAATCATTTGATTGAGGATACGAGCTTGCTTACCGGCTGCTTGGCGAACTCCGGCTGCATCATACATGACGATGATCGCAAAAATTATTGCAACGGCAAAATCAGGAGATGCCCAACCCAGTTTTTGCCCTACACCAGCCGCTAGAGCTGTAACCAGAGCTGAATGGGCACTGGGCATACCTCCTGTTGTCACCAAAACACGCACATTCAGTTTACGATTTTTGATGATCTCGATTACGAGCTTTAGTGCTTGAGCAATTAAACAAGCTACCAAAGCAACCAACAGCACCCGGTTGTCTAAAATGTTGCCTATGTCCTGCATGGTATTTTGGTTAAGTTATTGACACTCTCAGCTCTAAAGAAGCTGAGATTCTTAGTTCAACGACATACCTTAAAATTGTCCATCCTTGCGGCAATATTTAAACCTGATACCCGTTCAATAGAACAAAGTGCCGAGTCTAATTTAAACAACCCCAGGTGGCTCTATCTCCCTAAGCGTTAGAGAATCGTTTCTCTAGTTCCCGTATGCCCTACGGTACTTTGTGCAATGAATAAATATAATAGTGTTGTTTTCTGGTATGGGTGCGCGTTGGCTACTAAGGCTATGTTTATTCGTGGTGTTCGCCACCCACTATCCATTATTGTTTACTAGGGCATCGTTTGGGAGTCCTTACCCATGTGTGCTAGCGGTTATTCTACCTGTGGCATTATCCTATTATAACCTCGAATGTTCGTACCAAAAATCAATTCTCAATGCGGTTAAAGCCGTGGTCAGTAAGCTTGTCGAACTGCACGAGTCGCTTAATTTGGGCACGCTTGGTCACTGAAGCTCTAAGCTTATCGGCTAGCCTGTAAATATTAGCAGCAGTTGTTGGTTGAGGAAACATTTAGATTCAACCCAAAATCCCAAATTAACCTAATATATCACGTTGGAAACAGACCAATTATTCAAAATAGCCAAAAAGCTTATTTGATAAGCTTTTTGAATTTTAAATTTTGAATTCCGTTGGGCGGTAGTACTACAGCAAAGTGTAAATAAACCACCCATTCCAAATCAATGAAACCCTTGCGGTCTAATAATTGCGAATTCCCAATTTCGCAAAGCAGCACTAGTTATTGCGGCTGGTAATAAAATGAGCGATCGCTTGGAGTGGTTTGCTTCTCTCTCCAAATGGTTCTAATTCCACACAAGCTGCTTTAACTAGCTCTTGGGCTTTTGAGCGCGATTCCTCAAGCCCCCAAAGGCTGGGATAGGTAACTTTCTTGGCTTTTTGGTCTTTACCGGCTGTTTTGCCTAATTGCTCTTGAGTAGCAGTGATATCCAGAATATCATCGATGATTTGGAATGCTAGCCCAATATTTTGAGCATAACGAGTCAGTCGCTGCACATCTTCAGGTGATGCCCCAGTTATGATCCCCCCACAAACTACGCAAGCTTCCAAAAGAGCGGCTGTTTTGTGCTTATGAATGAAATTTAGTGTTTCTAGGGAAATATCTGATTTCCCTTCCGACTCTAAATCGACAACTTGACCGCCGACTAAACCAGCTGCCCCCAGTGCCCGACCAAGACGGGCAATTACCTGCAAGACTAGCTCTCTGTTGACGCTTTGGGGGGTTTGAATGGCAACAAACTCAAAAGCAAGAGCCAATAAGCCATCCCCAGCCAAAATCGCCACATCTTCGCCATAGACTTTATGATTCGTCAGCTTTCCACGACGGTAATCGTCATTATCCATCGCTGGGAGGTCGTCATGAATCAACGACATTGTGTGGATCATCTCCACAGCACAAGCCGTTGGCATGGCCATTTCGATGGTTCCACCCATCATTTCACAGGTAGCAAGGCAAAGAATGGGACGTACACGCTTGCCTCCAGCTAATAACGAGTAGCGCATCGCCTCATAAATCTTTTCTGGATAAATGATCGGGATAGCCTGATCCAAAGCAGTATCACAAAGCTTTTGTCGCTCTTTCAGATAGACTGCTAAGTTAAGCGTGGCTTCCTCTGGTGGTGTCTTTTGAACGTTATCAGTTGCTACCATTCTTAAATTCCTGACATTTTGGGATTTTTGTCTTATACGTGACAATTTTAAGGTGCTGTGGGGCTGAAAAAATGAATAGTTAGGAATTAGGAATTAGGAGTTTGGAGTTTGGAGAGACGCGATTAATCGCGTCTGTACAGGAGTTTGGAGTTAGGAGTTAATAACTCTTAATTTTTAACTCATCACTCATCACTCCTCACTCCTAACTCTTTTTCTTCTCTCGCCGCCCTGGAATAGCTGGCAAATGTATTCTGCAACAATATGGCGACAGTCATCGGGCCAACACCACCAGGAACGGGGGTGATAAATCCTGCTACATCGGCGGTTGATTCAAAGTGGACATCGCCAATTAAGCGACTCTTGCCACTAGCATCGGTGACGCGATTCATCCCTACATCTACCACAACAGCGCCCGGTTTCACCATGTCAGCAGTGATCAGTCCGGGACGACCTACTGCTGCAATTAGAATATCAGCATTTTGGGTGATGGTTTTGAGGTCATGCGATCGCGAGTGAGCGATCGTAACTGTGGCATCAGCTTCTAATAGCATCAGCGCCATAGGTTTACCCACCAAAATACTGCGTCCCACCACTACTGCCTGTTTTCCCTGCAAGGTAATCTCATATTCTTGTAAGAGTCGCATCACACCAGCCGGGGTGCAGCTGCGTAAACCGATTTCTCCCCGGACTAGTCGCCCCAAGTTGACTGGGTGCAATCCATCAGCATCTTTATTGGGATCAATTTGATTTAGCAGAGTCACAGCATCCAAGTGGTTAGGTAAAGGCAGCTGCACAAGAATGCCATCCACACGTTCATCGTGGTTTAGTACTGCGATCGCCTCTTCTAACTCCCCAAGGGTAGTTTGGGTGGGAAAATGCTTTCCAAAAGAGGCAATACCAACTTTAGCGCAGGCTTTTTCTTTATTACGTACATAAGCCGCTGATGCTGGATTATCGCCAACCATCAGCACTGCTAAACCAGGGGGTCGTCCAATTTTTGGTTGTAATTGTGTAATGGCAACAGAAAGTTCTTGCTGAATTTTTGCAGCTATTGCTTTACCATCAATGAGTTTGGCAGTTTTTGTTTCCATGAGAATTCCCAGCTATATTCGCCTTTTATCAAAACTCAGCCGCTTCTGGTCTAGGCGGAGTCTACAGTCCAAAATCTAGAGTGAAAATATTGATTCTTGAATCTTGACTTTTAACTATTATTGTGTATCTGTTTGAGGTTGTAGCGTTTTTCTCACGGTAAATCCATAATGTTTATTTTCTCAGATCAACGACGTTATCTGAAGAATATAAAGATAAACGATGAAATCGGAACATTTTTTGCTCAGTTGAGAGCGTGTTTCTGCAACCGAAGAAAACATTATAAATGGGAACTGACTTAATGAAACTGGCGACAAAGCAAACAATCACACAAAAATTGGCTCAATCGGTGGCTTTTATCAAACCTGACTTTTCAGATCATGGGGAAAAGAAGAGGCGAAATCTAACCCAAGAGTCCCCAACCCTTGTAGGGAATCGGGAAAATTCAAAGCCTCCTTCCTGCAAGAAGAGAGGTTTTCCAGATCCGGTGAAAAGTCAGTTTACCGAACAAGGGAGAAATTTGTTCCTTTCGTTCTTCTACGGACACAAAATTCTTGCTTACCGCCTGGGGTTAATTTTTTTCTTGGTGGTGGGACTTTGTAGTTGTGGTAGTTTGCCTCCGTCTGGCTTGAATGGGGTTAACTTAAAAATTGGCACCAATGTCACCCCAATTCGAGAAATTAAACCCAAACTAGACAATCAGGCTATAGTTTACATCCAAGGTCAGGTAGAAAAGCAAGCTCCTCTGATGAAGCAGTGGGCTTATCAAATTAATGACTCGACTGGCAAAATTTGGGTTGTCACGAATCAAAAGAATCTGGCCGAGGGAGCGCAAGTAGTGATTAAGGGTAAAGTTCGCTACCGAAGTATCCCCTTAGCTGGTAAAGAATTGGGGGAAGTTTATCTAGAAGAAGAGTAATCAATAATTAAAAATGAACAATCAACCGGTGCATGTAGCGATCGCAATTCTCTACCAAAAAAACAAGTTTCTCATGCAACTGCGCGACAACATCCCCGGTATTCTCTATCCTGGTTACTGGGCACTATTTGGCGGTCATATCGAACCGGGTGAAACACCAGAGGTAGCAGTGAAGCGAGAAATTTTAGAAGAAATCGGCTATAATCTACCACCATTTGTTGAATTTGGCTATTATCCCGGCGAAAGAGTTGTCCGCCATGTCTTTCATGCACCACTCTTGGTGGAATTAAATCAACTGGTTTTGAATGAAGGCTGGGATATGGGGTTATTGACGCCAGAAGATATTCACCAAGGTAACTGTTATTCCCAAAAAGCTGGCGAAGTGCGACCTTTGGGAAGTGTGCATCAGCGAATTATATTGGATTTTATCGAGACAAATCAACAAGCCTAATCAAAGAAAATCACTGGTTGCTAAACGGGTATTAGTTGCCCAGTTTGAAGTAGTGTGGAAAATATAGATATGGCAATAGATATGAGAACCAACTATGACTGAAGCAAAATCTAATCGTATAGTATGCCGGGGGAGAATCTTCCCACAAATTCAGTGGACTCAACAACAGAAAGCCCAATGGAAACCTGAACGCGAAGCATTTAAAGAGTGCTGCCAACCAATTTTTTATCAGGTACAACAGTCATTAATTAAAACTCATATTTAGGAAAAGTGCGAATTGATGGAGAAAATTTTGATATTCCTGTGCATGTGGGACAAGGATTAACAGAAAGTTTTGCTTGGTCGCCAACGGTTAAAAAATCGACGCTTAGTAGTGGATCTACCATCCAAGGTGTTAATGCTGGGATAATAGTTAAGCAACTTTGCCTGATACCGTTGCATTACTTACTGCAACCACTACGATTATTCCCCAGTCCCCAGAAGCCAAAATAAAGTTATAACTCTTGTGGAGTCATCACTAATGCAATCAGCAAACAAACTACCGCGATGGTTAACTATAGGATTGGCGTTTCCTATTGCCATTCTCAATGGCTGGCTATTGCTCCAAGTTGTACAGTATTTTCAACCCTTGGTGAGTATTATTGCCGCCGCCATCTTACTGGCTTTTGTCTTGAACTATCCAATCCAGTTTCTCCAGGAACAAGGAGTAAAACACAACCTAGCTATCGGAGGAGTGTTACTTTTGACTGTGGTGGTTTTAGGAGCTTTAGGCATCACCTTGGTTCCCCTGATTATCCAACAGCTCGTAGAGCTAGCTAATATTTTGCCCAGTTGGATTGATTCTGGTACTGTGCAGCTGCAAGCTTTCCAAGATTGGGCATTAAGTCAACAACAGCTTCCGATTAATTTAAGTGGTTTATTTACCCAAGTTCTGGAACGATTATCTAACCAACTTCAGTCCTTTACTGGTAGAATTCTTGGTTTTGCCGTTGATACCATTGGTATTGTCCTTAACGTCCTGCTGGCGGTAGTACTAACTATCTATTTAATATTGAACGGTGAACGTCTTTGGGACGGAATTTTTCAGTGGTTTCCCCTTAACATTGGGTCAAAAGTACGGGAATTACTGCGAGAGGATTTCCACAATTATTTTATCGGTCAAGCAACATTGGGAGCTGTGTTAGGGGTAACAATTACACTAGCGTTTTTGGCGCTGCAAGTTCCCTTGGCTCTACTTTTTGGCATCGGTATTGGTTTGTTTTCTCTCTTTCCCTTTGGTACAGGGGTAGGTATAGCTATAGTAAGTTTGTTGGTAGCATTGCAAAACTTTTGGTTAGGAGTTGAAGTCTTAGGTGTAGCTGTTGCAATCGACCAAGTTAATTCTAATTTTGTTGCACCTCGAATTCTTGGTAATTTGACTGGATTAAATCCCGTGTGGGTAGTGATTTCTTTGCTGTTGGGAGCAAAGTTGGGAGGAGTGCTGGGTTTGTTAATTGCGATCCCTATTGCCAGTTTTATCAAGGACATAACAGATAGCTGGCGGGCTGGAGAGTTTAAGAAGATAGATGATATCGAGTCAGAACCTGTTAGGGTCATTAGTGAGAAAGCAGGAACTTATAGTTAAAGTTCAATATGTAAGTGAAGGAAAACGCTTATTGCTGGTTTTTCGGAACTTGTTAAGAATTAAGTTGAAGTGGAATTTTAATAATAAACTCAGTCCCTTTGCCAACGCTTGATATGCATTGCAGTTGACCACCGTGTTTTTCTACAACAATTTGATAGCTGATAGATAGACCTAATCCAGTTCCTTTACCAACGGGTTTAGTGGTAAAAAATGGATTAAACAACTGCTTTTGGATACTCTCTGGAATTCCTGGGCCATTATCGGAAATGCGAATAATTACTTGCTTTTCATCAGTGAGTTCAGTATGAATGCAAATTTTTGCTTTATCCTTTTGCCATGATGGATGACTAATGACCTTTACGGGTTCGCCAGTCACATCATGGGGGAAACCCCCATCGCTTTTAGCGTCTCCCCAACTCTTGGAGACGCTGCGCGAAGGGAGAAGACCGTGCTGGCTCACTAATGACTCTTGTATGGCATCAATAGCATTCGCCAAAATATTCATAAATACCTGATTGAGTAACCCAGCGTAGCACTCAACTTGAGGAAGTTCACCGTATTCCTTAATTATGTTTATGCTTTCACCGATTTGGTGATTTTGAAGGCGACTTTGTAAAATTACCAAAGTACTATCAATACCTTCATGGATATCAACTAATTTTTTATCAGGTTCATCAAGACGGGAAAAATTTCGTAAGGAAAGAATGATTTGCTTGATTCGCTCAGTACCAACTTCCATAGAGGTGAGAAGACGGGGGAGATCGGTGGTTAAAAAATCCAGTTCAATTTGTGCGATCGCAGTTTCAATTTCCGCTTCTGGTTTAGGATAATATTGTTGGTACAATCTAATCAGATTGAGTAAATTTTGACTGTATTGGATGGCGTAGACAATATTGCCACCAATAAAGTTGATGGGATTATTAATTTCGTGGGCAATACCAGCAACTAGTTGTCCTAATGCAGCCATTTTTTCACTCTGGACTAATCGCATATAGTTCTGTTGAAGATCACGAAACCCTGTTTTAGCGACTCTGGATTGTTCCTCGACCTGCTGTAGTTCAACAAGTGTTAAAACATGAATTTGGGAGTGGGCTAAGAGTAATTCATGAAAATCGACGAGCTTATATTTTCCAGAGGTAGTTTTAACTAAAATTGGCTCATAAGCAATTTCAGGTGCTCGTTCCAAACTTGCCTGAGTCGCATTGACAATGAGCATATCCTCAGAAAGTGGTAACATCTCTAGAGGGAAAAACTTGTAGAGAATTCTAATCGGTCTTATAGAAAATAGTGCCAGACTATAAGGATGGCTCATATACTCAAAGAATTTCCGCCGCGAAACCATCCCCGCATATTGTTGATTATTATTCAGTATAATTCCCGGCAATAAAGGCTCTTGGTTAAAAAGCATAGCTAAATCATTGCCTGGGCGATCTATTTCAATCTGAACCTGCCAAAAGGGTAATTCTTCCAAAGTTGACTCTAATCGCAAGTTCGACTCATTAGCATTTGTCATGTCACCCATAGTCGGCATACTCTCAAACCTTGACTCCTGAGGTAATATTTCTGGTAACATCCTGAATATCCGTCTCGATAATTTAAAAATTCATCAATAGTTACAAACTTATGTTTCCCAGATTGCTACCCAAAATTCACAGTGTAGATGTGAGAATCTTAACTATTTTAGCAAATCCAATATTTTAACGGTTTTTTAATCATTAGATAATCTAACTTTTACTTATTGTAATAACAGAACGTGCTAAATACTTATCCTGTACTACTTCTTAAGCTTGCCATTATTTAGCATGGAATCTAATCGCTCATTGAAGCTAAACCGCCGCCAGTTTTTGCTGCGTTCAACTATCACCGCAGGTGGGATTATTGCCACAAATCTGGGATCGAAATCACAAGTTTTTGCTCAAGCACCTGGAATTATCACTTCTGATAAAATGCGTCCTGGTATACCTTATGGTGTAGCTAGCGGAGATATCTGCAACGATAGCATTGTCATTTGGAGTCGGAGCGATCGCGCTGCCAAAATGATTGTAGAATATTCTACCAGCGAATCTTTTAAAAATGTGCAGCGAGTTGTGGGGCCGAATGCTTTAAAAAATAGCGACTTTACAGCCCGACTTTATCTGAGGAATTTACCACCAGACCAAAAATTATTTTATCGGGTAATCTTCCAAGATTTAGATTATCAAGGCACCTACAGCGCTCCTGTTTATGGCACTTTCCGAACTCCCTCCAAATCTGGGCGAGATGTATTCTTTGTTTGGGGTGGAGACACTGCCGGTCAGGGATGGGGGATTAATCCTGAGTTCGGTGGGATGAAAATTTACGAAAGTATGCGTCAACTTAATCCCGACTTTTTCATCCATTCTGGCGATAATATTTATGCTGATGGGCCAATTCAATCAGAAGTAACTTTAGACGACGGCACTATTTGGAAAAACATCACTACACCCGAAAAATCCAAAGTAGCAGAGACTCTCACAGAATTTCGTGGCAACTATATTTACAATTTGCTGGATGAAAACATCAAGCGTTTCAACGCTGAAGTTCCCATATTGGCACAGTGGGACGACCACGAAACAAGAAACAACTGGTATCCTGGGCAAATTATCCTCAACGATGATCGTTATACAGTCAAGGATGTTAACTTGCTAGCCGAAAGGTCAAGACAAGCGTTTTTAGAATATCTACCTATTGGATATACAACCGATAATCCAGACAAAACGAGAATTTATCGCTCCTTTAAGCATGGGCCATTACTAGACATTTTAATGCTGGATGAGCGCACCTATCGGGGGCCAAATAGCCCCAATAATCAGCCAGTACCAAGTCAAAAAACAGATTTTTTGAGTAAAATACAAGTGCAATGGTTGAAAAAGCAATTGCTCTCATCAAAAGCAACATGGAAAGTAATTGCTAGTGATATGCCTTTGGGGTTGATAGTTAAAGACGGTACCACGGACTTTGAAGCTTGGGCTAACGGAAATGGCCCAACTTTAGGAAGAGAACTAGAACTTGCCGATTTACTACGATTTATCAAAAACAAGAACATCAAGAATGTTGTTTGGTTAACTGCTGATGTACATTACGCAGCAGCCCATTATTACGACCCCTCAAAAGCGCAGTTTAGAGACTTCAAGCCTTTTTGGGAGTTTGTCGCCGGGCCTCTTAACTCTGGCACATTTGGACCAAACGAATTGGATAATACCTTTGGGCCACAATTAATATTTCAAAGCCTTCCTCCAGGTACAAAAGCAAATCGACCGCCAAGCGAAGGTTTGCAATTCTTTGGAGGAGTCAAGATTAATGCTAATACAAAGGTGATGACGGTAACACTGCGTAACTTGGTAGGTAAAACTCTTTACAGTGTAGATTTGCCGCCAGAAGCATAAATCTGTCAAAGCGCAGTGAAATTGAGCCAGTTAGATAGAGTAATTACGCAATTTTTTACTCTGTCTGCTGGCTTTGTTGTTTTTGCTGAGATGTTGAAGGATGAAAAACCTTGTGCGATCGCTACTGTTAGGAGCTAAATTTAAGTAAGTAGAGTTTTGGAGTTGATCGTGCTTAAACAACTCATCTTAGAAAACTGGAAAAGTTTCCGTTACGCCGAGCTTCCACTTGACCCGTTAACTGTTGTGATTGGGACAAATGCAAGTGGTAAGTCTAATATGATTGAAGCTTTGGAATTTTTACAAAGAATTGGACGAGGTGAGAATATTGAAACGGCGCTAGCAGGAGATAAAACGCTTACTTCTATTCGAGGTGGTGTAGAATGGGCAGCACTTAAACCAGAAACTAAATTTACACTCAACGTGTTAGTAAACGGAAAGTATGCTAAAGCTGATTACCTCTACACTATTACTGTGGAAACTAAACCGCATACGCTGCTTTTAGATGAGTCTTTAATCCTAATTAAACATAGCTTGAATAATGAAGAACCATATCAAGAAAAATTATTTCAAACAGATAACCCATCCTTTCATACTCCCAGCATTACTGTAAACTTCTATGATACAAGTATTATAAAATCACAAGAGTTTAGGCGCAATCGGTCTATACTGAGCCAGTTGATAGGACTTTCTATGAAAATGGTTGAAGCAATTAATGTTGTTTCTCAAAGTCTAGAAAATATATTTATCTTGGACTCTATTCCCTCTAAGATACAGGATTATTCACCACTATCTGACAGGTTGGAAAGTGATGGCTCTAACATTGCTGGTGTCTTAGCAGCATTAACTGAAGACCGAAAAAATGAAGTAGAATTAACTCTATCTCACTACATCAAATATTTACCAGAAAGGGATATTCAAAAAGTATGGGCAGAACCAGTTGGTAGACTTAACACTGATGCAATGCTTTACTGTGAAGAAGAATGGAAACCTGGAGAGATAAGACTGATAGATGCTAAAATTATGTCAGATGGAACTCTCAGCTTTCTAGCAATACTCACAGCATTACTCACTCAACCTGAAGGTAGTCAACTAGTAATTGAAGAAATAGATAACAGGCTGCATCCCTCGCGTGCAGAATTGCTGGTAAGAATATTACGAGAGATTGGCAGCAAAAGAAAAATCGATATTTTACTAACTACCCATAACCCAGCTTTGCTTGATGCTTTAGGCCCAGAGATAGTTCCTTTTGTAGTTGTAGCACACCGCGATTCTGAAACTGGAGAAAGCAAACTTACTCTTTTAGAAGATATTGATAATTTTTCTAAGTTATTCGCATCATATTCTTTGGGTGATATGACAACTAAGGGTGCAATTGAAAGAAGCCTTTCTCATAATGAATAGTTACTAATATGAGAAAGGTGCTACTCATTGATACATCACTTTTATGCGTTTGGTTACAAGTTCCAGGTAGAGAAACTGCTGGTAATAATGAATGGGATTTTGATCGTGTAAATCAGAAAATTCAAGCAGAAATCGCCAAATTAACAACGCTGGTACTTCCTTTAGCTAGTGTTATTGAAACAGGTAATCACATTGCACAAGCTAAAACAGCAAATTCAGAAAGTAAACGTATAACCGCTCAAAAATTTGCCGAAATCATAACTTATGCAGCCGATGAAACAACACCTTGGGCTAAGTTTCGTGAGCAAATTGTTCTTTGGGAAGAGGAAAAATTGAAAGAGTTAGCGGCTAAATTCCCTAATCAAGCTGTAGAAAAGACTTCTATGGGTGATGCTAGTATTGTAGTCTTGGGTTGGCATTATCACCAAAAGGGTTTCCATGTAGAGTTTCTGACTGATGATGACAAGCTAAAATCACACGAACCACCTCCGCCACTTCCACCTAAACGCCGAAGCGATCGCACCAAATAAAATATCCTTAACCAACGTTTAACTCTTGCGTAAATCAGTTGTTGCTTCTAAAGTTATTTGCTTAATCGCCTCTAAATCAAGTAGTGGTGTTTCACTTTCCATTCCCAACCACAAAAGATATTCAATATTCCCAGCAGGGCCAGTGATTGGCGACCAAGTTAAGCCTTTGTATTTCCATCCTAATTCCTGAGCTGCTTGTAACACTTGGAAAATAGCATCAGCTTGGTCATTTGGATCACGCACAACCCCTTTTTTACCCACACGCGATCTACCAACTTCAAACTGTGGCTTGACTAACAACACAGCTTCCCGATTAGCTTGAGTTAATTGCCACAAAGCAGGCAGAATCTTCGTTAAAGAAATAAATGATACATCGACCACCGCCAAATCAGGAATCGCCTCATCCTCGCCATATAACTCATCTGGTCGTAGTTGTCGTAAATTGGTGCGTTCCCGCAAAATCACCCGCGAATCATTTCGTAACCGCCAGTCAACTTGCCCATAACCGACATCAATACCGTAAACTTGTTTCGCTCCAGCTTGCAAGAGACAATCAGTAAAACCACCAGTAGAAATCCCACCATCTATACAAATGCGCTCTGCTACGGGAATGGCAAATACTGACAAAGCTTTGGAGAGTTTTTCACCGCCTCTAGAAACAAAAGGCGATCGCACCTTAATATTTATTTGAGCCGAAATATCAACTTCTGTACCAGCTTTATCGACTAATTGCTGATTAACAGTTACTTCCCCCGCCTGAATTAGCCGTTGTGCTAACGCGCGAGAAGAACATAAATTTAACTCTACTAATAATGTATCAAGTCGCTGTTTAGCCAATTAACTAGACTCTCCTGGTAAGATTAAAGCCAAAGCACGATTGATGATTTCTTCTCGGTTAACGAGCTTTTCTAATTCTTCTAGCTCATAACGACCTTCTTCTACTTCAAGCGTTGCCTGATCAATGGCATTTAAATAGGCTTCTGCTAAGATTTATAACAATTCTTCCGGCGTGAGATAATAGCCCACTCTTTGACATCGCTTATTTTCGCGTTGAATTTCCAGAACCGAATTCCGAATTGAGACTTCCCAAGAGCGAGTCGTGCGATTTTCAGCTTGTTGTTTAATCAGATGCAACAGCAAAATCACTGCATAGCTACGAATTGTCTTGATTATGTCATTTCGGCTCATTTCTGTTTATTCTTCAACTATAATCAATGCTCCTTCAACATCGCCTTTAACAAGCAAGTCTTTCAAACTTAATAATTCTTCCATAATCAGCGCCTCAAACATCGGCAACTTCTATTGTGCCTCTATAAGATAAGCTAATGCGTTTAATTTATGAGCGATCGCATTCCTTAGCCAGTCTAATTCAACTGTCCAGTTTACAATAAACGCTAGAGGAGTTTTTCTTTCCTAACCAGTGGTTTAAGACTACGGAAGATTTATTATGCCATTACGACAACCGTCAACGCCTGGTAGGGTTCATAAAAAAGCGATCGCTCCCTAAAATCAAAGTGCGATCGCTATATTTTATACTTGTTGTTGAATGACTAAATATCCTGTTCGCTCAACTCGCGTGTAATGTGATCAAATGGCTCATCCACAAAAGCAGTATTAACCACACCTGCGGCTGTTACTTGCTCCTTAATCAGATCCTTGAGAATCTGGATACCGCGAACCGTCGGACCAATCGGCACTCCTAGAGAATTGTAAGTTTCTCGCAGCCCTTGCAGCACACGCTCATCTAAGACATTTGTGTTCCCAGCAACCAGCGCATAGGTGGCGTAGCGCAGGTAGTAGTCCATATCCCGCAGACAAGCCGCATAACGACGAGTTGTATAGGAATTTCCACCAGGACGAATCAATTCTGGCAGTTCTTCAAATAACTTTAAACCAGCTTGCTTGACAAGTGCAGCCGCATTAGAATTTATCGCGGCCGCCGCTTGTATTCTTGCTGTACCACTGTCAAAGTAAGACTTCAGGCTATCGATCGCATTCCGGTCAAAATACTGACCAGCTAGGTCATAATTCTTAATTAAACTTGTTACTGCATCGCGCATTCCTTTTTCTCCCAATCCTTGCTATTTATGGTTTGATATTTATTTGGCTGCACTAATGCAGCAGTAAATTTTTGTGCTATTTAAAATAGATTTGGCACAAAAACAATTTATCCACTATTTAAGGATTTTATGCCAAAGTTGACCCCTGATGTCAGGAACTTTCCAGTTTTGTACAGATGATCGCCGAAAGGTTAATATAACCTGATAATCCAGATATCTGTAACATAAGCTACAAAATCCGCTAATGTCTAGTATTTAAGATATTTCAGGTGTGTCACGGCTTGATTGAGATCAGCAGGGTTAGGATGCTTTGGAAGATTCTGGTATTACTTTAGAAAATTGGTAGAGAAGGAGTAACAATGACAACACCGCAAGAAGTCTTGAAGAGAATTCAAGATGAAAAAATTCAACTGATTGATCTCAAATTCATCGATACAGTAGGAACTTGGCAGCACCTCACACTGTTCCAAGACCAAATCGATGAGACTGCATTCACTGATGGCGTACCTTTTGATGGTTCCAGCATCCGAGGTTGGAAAGCGATCAACGAATCGGACATGACGATGGTACTCGACCCCAACACTGCTTGGATCGACCCATTCATGAAAGAGCCAACGCTAAGTATAATTTGTAGTATCAAAGAACCCCGCACAGGCGAATGGTACAACCGTTGTCCACGCGTTATTGCTCAAAAAGCAGTAGATTACTTGGTTTCCACTGGTCTTGGTGATACAGTCTTCTTTGGACCTGAAGCTGAGTTCTTCATCTTTGACAGTGCTAGGTTTGCCCAAACTGCTAACGAAGGTTACTACTTCTTAGACTCTGCAGAAGGTGCTTGGAATTCCGGTAAAGCCGGTACCGATGAAAAACCCAACTTGGCTTACAAACCACGCTTCAAAGAAGGTTACTTCCCAGTTTCACCGACGGATTCTTCTCAAGATATCCGTACAGAGATGCTGTTGACAATGGCAAAATTAGGTGTACCTATTGAAAAGCATCACCACGAAGTCGCTACTGGTGGTCAGTGCGAACTAGGTTTCAAGTTTGGGAAGTTGATCGAAGCGGCTGACTGGTTGATGACTTACAAATATGTCATCAAGAACGTTGCCAAAAAACACGGCAAAACCGTCACCTTCATGCCAAAACCAATTTTTGGCGACAATGGTTCGGGAATGCACTGTCACCAGTCCATCTGGAAAGGTGGCCAACCTCTGTTCGCAGGTGATAAGTATGCTGGTTTGAGCGAAATGGCGTTGTACTACATTGGTGGTCTTCTCAAACACGCACCAGCACTGTTGGCAATTACCAACCCTAGTACCAACTCATACAAGCGCCTAGTCCCTGGTTATGAAGCGCCTGTGAACTTGGCTTACTCCCAAGGGAACCGTTCTGCTTCTATCCGTATTCCTCTATCTGGCACTAATCCCAAAGCCAAGCGTTTAGAATTCCGTTGTCCAGATGCTACTTCTAACCCTTACTTGGCATTTGCTGCAATGCTTTGTGCTGGTATCGATGGCATCAAGAACAAAATCCATCCTGGTGAACCCTTAGATAAGAATATCTATGAACTCTCTCCAGAAGAACTGGCCAAGGTTCCTTCAACTCCAGGTTCTTTAGAATTGGCGTTGCAAGCACTGGAAAAAGATCACGCCTTCTTGACAGAATCAGGCGTCTTCACGGAAGACTTTATCGGAAATTGGATTGATTACAAGTTAAGTAACGAAGTTAAGCAGTTGCAGCTACGTCCTCATCCCTACGAGTTTTACCTCTACTACGATGCTTAATTAAGTACCCTATCTAACTAAAATAGGACTTACGCAAAACTACACACTGTAGGGGCTATTCATGTAGCTTTAGCTGACCGCAGGGTATTGTCCCTAAGAAGAAAATCAGAGTTTCGGCTATTGTTTGCGTAAGTCCTATAAAAGTAACAAATTTTGCCACCCTAAAGTAGAGGGTGGCTTTTTTTCCAGAGTTGTCAGTTGAGACATTCACTCAAGAAATCAACCTTAAAACTCTTGAAACTTAGCTCATGGAAGCATGACTAGGCCCATAAATCATCCGAGCGCTAGCATCTACCTTCCCTTGAATCGGGTTCCAATAGTAAGATGCTTCTTCAGGAAGACCAAGTTCTTGTGCAGCACGCATCAGCATTGATTGTTGACGATTCTTGACTTGCTGATGTTCACGCACGATTAACGCACGAGATTTATCTGCGATAGACATAACGATAGTCCTCTCTATTTTGGGAATATATAATTTTTTTTACTTAACTAATGTAGCAAAAAATCTGTAACATAAGATACTTTTTACGAAAATTTATATTTGCCTTTGCTGACAATATCAGGTATTTTCCTGCTAAAGCTGGAAAAATCCCTCCCAATCCACCTTTGATAGGCCAGATTTGTCTCAGCTTAAAAAACTAGGACTTACGCAGTGAAAACCTGAAACCTCGATCCCCCCTAACCCACGCCACTTGCTCCACTTGGGGAGACCCCAGACGCTCGCAGACTCGCTCTCCGTGGCGCTATCGCTTTTAGCCTCTCCCCTTGAGAGAAGACCGCAGTGGCTCTCCTTAAAAAGGGGGGATCTGAAAAGCCCCCTTTTTAAGGGGGTTGGGGGATCTCTTCTGCGTAAGTCCTAAAAACATATCTTTCCCAAGACTGAACATTTATTCGTTATATTTATTTACACTTGATTTAATCTCAAGTGATTAATTTTTGTAACTTTTACTCTTTTTTCAGTGACGCGGCACAGATACACCAGCTGCACAAAACTAAGTTAGGATCAAATACAGATTTACAAAAATTTACATAATTTATGACAATTAGCTACCCACGTAAATTTCAGAATGTTTTAGGTGCCAGAGAGATATTGAAACGGGTGGTATGCGATCGCGAAATCCATCTAATTACCCTCAACCGCTATCGTTACAGTGAACAACGCAGTTGCAAAGATCTGACTGAGGTAATTGAACAACTGAATGGACAGCCACCGGAACTGGTGCGGGATTTGTCTCATCACATCTCGGATGAAGCTCGTCATGCCATGTGGCTAACTGATTTGTTGATTGATCTGGGAAGTAATGTGGGAACTCCTCCTGGAATTTCCTATATTGATGAATTTGATCGGCTGCTCGACAAAGACACCTACGATCCAAAAAATAACCGAGACGACAGTATAATTGGTGGTTTAGCAGCAATTAACATTACTGAAAAGCGGGGTTGCGAGTATTTCTCTGCCCACATTCACGCCCTCAAACAAGCGCCGCAGACAACAGAAAACATCAAAATTCGGGAAACGATTGAAAAAATTCTCCCAGAGGAAGTGGGACACGTCCGGTGGGGTAATCGTTGGCTAGGAGAACTCGCGCGTAAGAGTCCAGAACATCGGCAAAAAGTAGAGCAAGCCAAGCGAAAATATACCGCAATTGAACAAGCGGCGTTTGAATCGGGAATGGATATCACGTTGGGTGCAGAACTGCGGCGAGTTGCCAACTTGGTGGAAGTGGCAAATACCATGCCGGTTTGGCAACGTCCCCAATACCTGATGGAACGCTTACCCCAGACTTTGCTAGCGCCCGAGTTGCAATTTACTAGGATTCAGGTTGCACAAAAGGCTTGGCAGCACGATCCACAGGCGTTTATGGAGAAGTTTGTGCCAATGTTCCTGAACGGCATCCAGGGAACAGAAATTAACCGCAAGATAACAACATAGGACTTACGCTTTAAGTAAAATTCATCTAAAAAGGTCAGATGCAAAATTTTGCATCTGACCTTGGGTGTAGAATAATTAAAATGACTAAGATGATCTAGCAGATCCTTCTTAATATTTATAGGACTTACGCAAACAATAGCCGAAACCCTTATTTTCACGTAGGCGGAATACCCTGCGGTCAGCTAAAGCTATATGAATTGCCCCTACAGCGTGTACTTTTGCGTAAGTCCTATATTTATTTCGTCGGCAGCCATCTGCTGAATGTCTGAGAAGAAAACCTATTGGGGAATAAAGTGAAGTTGCCTGAAGACTGTTTCCTCAACAAGCAAAATGTCTGAATTAGATGTGCTTTAGATTAACTGATAGCTTAAGTAAGATCTATTTCTAGAGCCGTTGAGGATTGAGACGCAGAGCTTCCCAGCAATATGAGCAAGAGTTGTGTAACTTTTGAGGAGTTGGTGATGCTGTTGATCAAGGCACTTAATTAGATTTGCGTTTTGATCGCCAGGATTGATGCCAACTATATATACAAAGCTTGCAGTTGAAATACTAAGCGATCGCTGAAGATTTTCGGGTGTCAACTGTATGTATCTGTATCTCTGCCAGAAAAGCTGTGTAAAAGATGTTAGCACAACAGCCGGTTTTCTGGTACTTTAGTTACTTTGGGAAAAGAGGCATTACCCGACGGTAGTTAAACCACACCATACATATTTCCGAATTTTTGCGTTACTTCTCTACGCCCACTACCGCGATGACGTGGGGCATCATCTGGATCTTGTTCAGATGCTGCCGAGAGCCACTGTTCCGAAGCAGGCGTGGAAAGCAGCCCATAGGATAAGTGATTGACCATTGTTTGGCAGTTATAAGCTAAGGGGCCGAACACCAAACTCGATACTAAAAGTGAAATGGCAGCACGCATAGAAGATGTCTATTTTGGAACTCTCCACTTCACTGATACTTAGCTTTTTGATTAATATCCGGACAAATCATCAAAAAGTATTCTGTTTTACTGAAAATAAACTCTTCTTATCCTTAGTTTAAATGTTCGACTAATAACCAATTAGCAAAGTGATTCTGATGACCCCACAATGTAACTAATTGTTCGTGGGGATAAGTGCGTAATTGCTCATCGATATGCGATCGCAAAGTCACAAGCTGCCAATTTTGACCTTGATATGCGGCTGGTGTTGTAACAGTAAATCTGTATTCTTGCTGTGACAAGCGGTAGAAAATGCCTTTGAAACAGTTACTTTCCCGAATTAATGTCTTGGAGTCAGGGTACTCATTCGCCGATGGGCAAGGGCAATCGCCACTAACTGGATAGGCTTGTGGATTATCTAAGTAATACAGTTGCCAGTGCCGCCAATCCGAACGATTGGGTGGAAGATTAAATAAAGGAATAATTAGCGCTTTTGAGCAATTATCTGACAATAAAGCTGTTTGCAGCGCCCTAACAGATAAATCCCTCGGCTGGCAGTTTAACTCAACACATATCGCTGCTGCCATTCCTGCTGCTTGACCAATACCCATAACCACAGGTTGTAATCTGGTGGCGCCATTGGCAATGTGAGAGACAGAAATATTCTTTTCACAGACCAAGAAACCATCTGTTGTGGCTGGAATTAAACAACTGTAGGGAATTGTAAAGGGAGTCCCAGTCCAACGTCCTCCCCAACGGATAGATTTAGGTTGCAGTGGGAATTGAACACCAGGATAATGATGGTCATTGGCGTAATTACCAACTGCGATCGCTTCTCCTGTGGTCGCCGCTTTGCGATGCCTGCGGCGGGCTACGCCTACGCAAAAACTCGCATCATTAAATATAGATGCAACTCTACCTCCAGCAACGGGCAAAATATCCTGTTCTCGGACAGTAGTTAGCCCCACCAAGCGACGGCTTTCGCGGTAATAAGGATGCAGTGCAAAAGCTGTAGGAGTATGAGGAAATAGTTTTTTTGCTAAACCATAGCGACGACCAAGCTGTTTTTGGATAAAATGGGCAAAATTTTGGCTGTGCCAGCGAGATTCTTGGATAAATTCACCTCTGGATAGCTCTGACTTTATCAGTCGGTCTACTTCTTGGCCGTAGTCGTTGCCACAAATTGGCCAATTAATCATAAATAGACCCCCAGGCAAGCGTCCATAATTTAAAAATGTTTCTGCTCCATAGCCATCCCAAGCACCTGTAAACTGGGATGGATTATAATTAGGGACGGGCGGAATTTCTGGAGCAACGGCTTCACCAAAGTCTTGCATAATCACTACTGAAGTGGGCGCTTGGACAGGATATCTCTGGGTTAAAGAGTTAAAAGTCACTGGTGCGCTAGGTTCTCCCCACTCAGATTGCAATTCCCAGCCCCATCGGTAAGGTATCTCAGCTAAAGCTAATAAATCTCCTAATTCTGTAGCGTCGAGAATAATTTTGGCTGTGACAGCAAAATCAGCAAAGCGGACACCAGTAATAGAATCACTCTCCCGGAATACTTCTAAAGGCACTTGTCCAGAAATCCAGTGGAGATTTGGCAATTCCTGCACCCAATCTGCAAAAATCTCTGCCCCAATTCGAGGATCGTAACTAAAAAAGCTTACCCAGCTGTTATCTAATCCTCCCGGTTGTCGTTGTCGCAATTCCTGCAAAAAGGCACCCCATAATCCCGTTTGAAAGGCTTCTAATTCGTTGCCATCGGGTACAGATACTCCTGCCGAAGTCAGCATCCCCCCCAACCAAGGAAATTCACTCACCAGAATCGTTTTGGCTCCTCGTCGCGCCGCTTGGATAGCAGCCGCAGTGCCTCCGGTTCCCCCACCGACAACTAAGACATCAGCTGTGTATGTCTGATGAACCATCTGCTAACCTCACTGGAGTTTCCGACATATTCTCCTAAAAAAAGCGATCGCATTTCAGTTTTTATCTCAAACTGAGTGCGATCGCTGTTAGTTTCCTTAAATCACAAGGAATTATTAGGATTATTTATTAATTAACACTTACTCAACTAAAAGTTAAGGGAGTGTTGCATTATATTAGCAGCCTACTTTTCTACTTTGTTAGACCATCAAACACACCTCTCAAAGCTGCAACAGCATCTTGAGTCCGCGCCCAAACACCTTGATCTGGGTCTTGACCTGTAAGTTCTCTTGTACCCAACACTTCTAGCACACCTTTCAATTGTTCTTGATGAGCGCGATTCTCAAAGTTTACTTGATTGAGTGGCCCAATAGCTTCTTTGACATCATCACCAACCACCTGAGAAGCTTTATGGATAATTAAACCAGTCATTACGGCTTGGTGCTTAATCCTTTCGTGAATAGAAACCTTTTGATATAGTGTCAGCTCATCCCCATCTATTATACGGTTTACTTGCTCAACGTACTGCCCGATGGTATCTCTAGGCTGAACTGAGCCACCACCAAATTTAGAGATGACTTCCTCGATTACTCTGAGATTTTCTTGATCATCTTTGAGAAAGTCGTTTAGTCGCTTGCTAATTTCTTGATCGTTCCTTACCGCAGGTAGTACTTTTTGTTCATTAGCAATTAACAACTCTTGTATAGCTTTCAAATCTGCTAGTTCTGTAGCGATCGCGCTACGCTTGGTATCATCTAAAGCTACAACCATTTCTAGACTTTCCTGAAATAATTTAGAACACGATTAACCTCTCACAATTGTTTGACTCGGCGCATCCTTCGTGAGATATATTCTCATCTAATACTTAAAGTCGCACTAAACAATACCAGAAGCGATCGCCATCTTTACAATGCCTCTGGTTCCAAAACAATGGCGTTTAAGCTCCCACAAGCCATCAACAGAAAACTCAATAAAATTGCAGAAACCTGCTTCATTGGAATTTTATCTAAATATCTATATAACGCTTTTGTCAAATTGAGATGATTTAAATTTTTGTACTCAGCTAGCAGAAATATTTTAGCAAAGTTGTTACTTTGAATTTATACATCAGAAAATATAATGTCGAATCCTTTAATAGCAAAACTTATAAAGAATTTTATTCTGGGTGGATAGGCATAGGATTTAGGATTATATGTAATCTAAGAATGACTTGTATTATTTAGTCTGGCTGATCAGAACTTTTTCTAAGTGGATATTAATTAGTCCAACTTGTATATACACCTAAAGATAGAGGTTTTGACTAAATATTTGTATTTAAACTTAACATAAATCTAAACTCTATGGATTACTACTATTTAAGTAATATCAAAGTCTTATGTTGATTAATTGTTTGAAAAAGAATTATAAATTAAGTTTAAATAAGGCTAGCCATGTCTCAAATGTTGAGATAGCACTGTTTATAGATCAAATCAAAAGTAATATCTGGCAATTTGGTATTCTATCTTGGCTTTTTGGAATAACCGATAGAAGCATAGCTGCATTTGCTGATGGTCATCTATCTGCTATAGAAATATCTCAGTTATTTACAGCCTCTTTCCTTTTTGTGAGTTGGCTATATCTCAAGCCGGAGGAAAGCTTCAATAGCAATGATTTAGTCCCCAGCCAATATCAAGAATATCTTGATCGTACTCAAGCTAACAAGCTTCAATTAAAAAAGCTCCACATGATTAGTCAGGAGTATATTTTACCGTTTCCTTATATTTGCCAAATTTACCATCTATTGAACTTAAAACATTTAGAAACAGTTCATCGGTTTAGCCTTACTAATCTTAAAATTCTGAATATTAGCCACTTTCAGACCACAAACAACGGTGGGATAATCAAATTTCAAACAAGATTAGATTCGCCAGCTAATCCTCTGAGAATTTGGCGACAGCCGACTGTGGAAGTGGATTTAATCTTACATACTCCCTACACTATTGAACTGAGTATTCCAGTCTACAATCAGAAAAGAATATTTGTTATATTTTATGCTTTCCCCTTAAATGACTCAGAGCATCACCTATTTATAGATATTTATAGTGACCTAGAGTGGCCAAAGCCATTATTACAAATAATATTGCATTTTGCTTCTTGTTTGACACTCTTTGAAGATTTGCCCTATCTAAGTGCTTTGGCTGAGAAAAATATAGAGCGTTTATTCAACTTAAATAGGACTTCAAATCATGAGAGTGCGTTGCTGTTTAAAAGATTCGTTGAGTTATATGGTTCGAGTGGAGAAACAACTAAATTACTTGAAGGAAGGGAGTAGAGATGCGATTAATCGCGTCTGTACAGGAGTTGGGAATTTTAAACTCATAACTCTTGATTTTATTGAGTTAGGCTCGTGCTAGTAATGGAGCAGCAGCTAGTAAGGTTTTGGTATATGGGTGCTGAGGATTAGCAAAAATAGTTTTTGTCAGACCGAGTTCGACAATTTTACCGCCATTCATCACGGCAATACGATCGCACAAAAATCTCGCTAACCAAAGATCATGAGTGATGAACAGATAAGTTAACTCAAACTCTTCCTTTAATTGCAACATCAAATCCAGCACTTGCGACTGCACGCTGGCATCTAACATACTCACGGGTTCATCGCAAATGAGAAGTTTAGGGTGAGTAATCAAAGCACGAGCGATCGCAACTCGTTGCTGTTGTCCTCCAGACAAATCTGATGGATAACGCTCATAATAGACTTCTGGCGGTGTTAACCCAACTTTTTCTAGCATCCACAAAACCTGTTCTTTTGCCTTAATGGGATTGGCAAGATTGTGGATAAATAAAGGGTCAGTGATACTTTCTCCCACTGTCATCGCTGGATTAAGACAAGCATGAGGGTCTTGAAAAACCATTTGTATTTGTCGCCGTGAGGAGCGAATTTCTTGACGCGAGAGTTTAGTTAAATCCTGTCCTAAAAACTCAACTTTGCCACTAGTGGGACGAATTAGTTGCAAAATTGTTCGTGATAGCGTACTTTTACCACAACCTGATTCCCCAACTAAGCCGAGAATTTCTCCTGGATAAAGATCCAGGTTAATACCATCTACTGCTTTAATTGTCTGCGCTTGTGTGTTAAACAGTCGTTCGATAAAGTTAGGTTCTATGGTGTAGTATTGCTTGAGTTCTGTAACACTCAAAATTGGGGATTGCTGATTAATAATCGGTAATTGCTTTTCTGCGTCATTGGCAATTATCAATTCTCCATTATCTTTTACTGCTTGAATGTGTAAAGCTGCTTTTAAAAGCGATCGCGTGTATTCATGTTGAGGGTTTTTAAATACGGTTTCTGTAGAACCCATTTCGACTATCTTGCCGTTGTACATAACGCCAATGCGATCGCAATACTCAGCCACCATTGCTAAATCGTGAGAAATCAGCAGCAATCCCATGTTTTCTTCACCGCACAGGCGAGTTAATTCTTGCAATATCTGCGCGGAAACGGTGACATCTAAACTAGTGGTAGGTTCATCAGCAACAATCAACTTGGGGTTCAGGAGTAAAGCTAAGGCGATCGCTACCCGTTGGCGCATTCCACCGCTAAACTCATGAGGATACTGATTCCAACGACTAGCGGGAATATTCACCTTTGCCAAGGTAGCAAGTGCTTTTTCTTTGGCTTCTCGCGTTGATAATTCTGGTGAGTGCGCCTGAAGGGTTTCGATACAATGCTTACCAATCGTCATTAGCGGATCGAGGCGTGTCATCGGATCTTGAAAAACTAATGCGATCGCTTCTCCGCGAAACTTCCGCAACTGGTTAGGCATCAAGTCAAACACCGATTGTCCTTGAAATATCACCCGTCCCTCAACACGACTAGACGCTGGTAGTAAACGCATTACTGCCCGTCCGATAGTTGACTTACCACAACCCGATTCTCCCACCAATCCCATTCTTTCACCTGGTTGCAAGATGAAAGATACATCATCAACCGCCCAGCTTGCTTCTTCTCCACTCCGTCGAGGATAGGCAACTTGCAGATTTTCGATACAGAATAAGGCTTCACTCATAGTTAGTTATCAGCCCTGAGCTACCAGCTTTTATAATTTTAAATTTAAGATAGTCTATCAGATTCGTATTAGACCTTAGTTGGGTGAACATCTTTATTGTCTTAGCGATCGCAACGAGATCCGCCAATGTTCTATCATACTAATTTATACCGCTTGTCTGAAGTTTTATCCGTTCATGTAGGAGATGCGGAAGTTTGGCTACCTTTACAGCACATTTCATCTGAATGAGGTACACAAGGGCAGGCAGGATGCCCACCCCACAAGATTTATCATATTAAGATGTGTACTTAATTTACCTGCAAAGTGCTGTATGTCTAGTTAATTGAGATGGTAGCTGGATTTACGCCGTGCTGTACTAGGTGTTTAGCTGATTAATTCACCCATTTGTGGGAGGTAATTAACAAGTGAATAAGTGTACTTTGTTTATAATCCGACCAACACAAAATGGTTTTAAGCAGCATTCACGTAATAAATGTATCAATCATGCTAAACCTGATATTCACCGGATATATAAAAATAAAACCCTTGGTGGTTTTAACAGCTTTTTTCCTGACTTTACAGACTTCTGCCAATGCTCAACAAGCCTTCTCTAGTTTGACTCCAACACAAGCTCAACATTTATCCCGTGACTTGATTCCATATAATTCTCAAGATTTTTTTAGCCAAGGAAAAGATTCGATTGAGAGAGAAATTCAAATTCTTAGGCAAAGGCAACTGCGCTCAATTAAACCTGTTCTTAAGATTGATTCAGTACCGCAGATAAAAATACCACGTACCCAGCAAAAATCCTAACATCTAACATCTTATCTAACTAACAATCATCATCCTTCTATGACACCTTATAATTAGGACCAAGGCGGGCAAGACTTCGGCGTGAGGGTTCGACCCTTCGGCAAAGCTCAGGCCAGGCTAACGCTCACTACAAGTCAGTCGAACGCTGCCCACCCCACAAATAGTAGTAATTTATTTGTTGTCAGTCCCTTAAGCGATCGCTACTATCACAATCACTATACTGTGTTTCCTAATAGCAGAGTTTTTGTGTTTTCAATAAACTTTGCAACATAAATTTACAATTTTAATCGTCTAGCAAACTCATCAACGCCTGAATTTCAACATCTTGCACCTCTGATAATTGCCCCTGTAACTTTAATAGTTCATTCTGTAATCCTTTTGCTACATAGAGCATATTAGATTCTTGGGCAATTTTTAGCTGATTTTCTTTAATTTTGATTTGTTTAAGTAAGTTGTTTTCAACATGAATTGAATTGTAATGTTGAGCAATCATAGCTTTACATTTTGTATCAATCTCTAGAGTGCAATTAAATTTACCATCTATGTATTATTCCACAGTTTTATTATTTTTTAAATATCTGGTGATTTAATCTTGATTACTTGCTGTGTTTACGGCTATGGCGCTTCTTCTTGTCTGAGTAGTTTAGTTTCTGTTTTTTAGGGTCTTTTAGGCATTGAACCGGACGCTCAATGGCATTTTGGTCTATTTTCACCGAATCTTGTGGATATGTTAAACGTTTTTTTGTGAACAGTTATGAACTTAAAGTTTAATTCCAGAAACATTTTTACATTTGTAAAAGTTCTATCTACAATACTTATAACAAGCGCAATTGGATTAGAATCGTGGAATATTTATGCAGTAATAACTAATAGTAATCTACCAAGCAGCCTGAATCTAATTTTTGGGATTGAGCGTTTGGCGATGACGAGCCATTTCATCGAAAGCATTATAGCAGCTTTTTATGCAACCTCAAGAAAAAAGATGCCAATAAAGTATGCTATTTATACTTTTTTTGTAGGCACAATTGGGTTGTTAGAACTGTTCTCTCAAGAGAATGACCATTAAGGCTTCTCCGTCTTGAAGGTGTGAAATGTTGGGATTAGGTAGGTTGCTACGGTGGAATGGTACTTACTTAAGCAAAAGTTGCTGCCCAGATCCCCGACTTCTTCAAGAAGTCGGGGATCTAAATCCAGGCTGCTAATCAAAAGTTAGTTGCGGGGGTTTCCCGATGTCGGTTACAGGTAAATCTGACAGGCAGAAGGGAGTATAGTTTGTATAGTTAGCTTTTTACTGAAATTTTAGTTTAGCACTAAGGAATTAAAAAATGTCCACTGATACTCACATCGTTGCTTACGTTCAAGAAAGTGAATTTGATGCTATTTTAACTGAAAGTGAAGAGAAAGTCGTTGTTGTTGACTTTACTGCTACTTGGTGTGGTCCCTGTCGCTTGATCAGTCCGTTAATGGAGCAACTCGCCCAGGAATACAAAGGTCGCGCTAAAGTCGTTAAGATAGACGTTGACAGCAACAAGCCGATTTTCAAAAAATTCGGTCTTCGCAGTATTCCAGCAGTTTTAATTTTTAAAGATGGTGTTTTAGCTGAAACTATTGTGGGAGTTTCTCCTTACGAAGACTTCAGTAACGCTGTTCAGAAGCTTCTTTAGCTATAGCGGCTGCCATAATGGTTAGGACAAGTCTGCTATGGATAGCTGTGACAGCCGCTCTCTTAGGGTTTGAGAATGTCCTAAGCTGTCTGTCTACAGCTATAATTCGTAATTCGTAATTCGTAATGACGCTCGATGACTCGCTAACGCTGCGCTAACGTAATTCGTAATTAACAAGGGTTTGATTCTCCTGCCTAATAACGGCAGTAACGTTTCAGGTGGAGTTTAAATTCCCGGAAGTCCGAGGATCAGCTTGCGAGGCTCGGACTTCTCACCACTTGAAGTATAATTATGAATTATCAATTTTTAAACATTTACTTTTCGCCTGTAATGTGATTGCAGTAAACCACTAGGATATTGTTTTGAGTTAATCATCTCCAATTTTTCTTCAGCGCTAGACGGTGGGAAAAGGTGTATACCACCACCTAAGATAATTGGAATAGTTGAAATAATATATTCATCAATCAAGCTGTGTTGAAGAAATGAATTGATTAATGCTCCGCCACCAACTAGCCAGATGTTTTCCAAGCCTTGAGCCTGTATATTTTCTAAGACGTGGTTCACTGTGTCAGAAACAAACACAATGTCTTCGCAGTCAGTTTTGAGATGACGTTGGGTGAAAACGAAGGATTTTTTTTCTGGATATGGCCATTCATCAAAACTAAGTCCAATTTCATACGTCTTGCTGCCCAAGACAATAGCATCAATCGATTCGTAGAAAGCAGTGTAACCGTAGTCTTCCCCTTCTGTATCAAGGATTGATAGCCAATCAATTTCACCATCACTGCGAGCAATGTACCCATCGAAACTAGCTGCGATGTAAAGGGTAACTTTTGTCATTGTGCTTCTGAATTTGGTAGTTTTCACTCAATTAGGGGAAGCGCGATCGCAGGCTTATTTCTTCTCAAGTATTTTAGCCTCTGATGGTTATGCGATATTTTGATTAAACACATTACATTATAGCGATGTCTACGATGGTCACTGACTTGTGCCCAGCGCAGCCGAGGTAGCTTGCCGTACCACTTCGTGGAAGCAAGCTACGCGCAGCGTCTCGTAGAGAAGTGCGGGCTACGCCTACGCTCATCCGATTACTTAGATTTTTTGATTGTGTGATTTAAACCGACCGGCAATAAATTCTCGCTTAGATAAATGTTTTGTATCGCGTTTGGTGACTCGCTCTCGCCACATTTTGAAACTAGATTCTTTCATTTCGCGCCTCATTAGGGCAATTACCTGTTTTTCCAGCAGCCCAAACTGAGCCTCAATGGCATCAAAAGATGTTCTGTCTTCCCATGCCATTTCAATGATGCGATCGATGGTTTGTGAATCGAGGTTAGGTAGCTTCATTCTTTTGCTGTGGTGATACAAATCACTGACGCAAGGTGAACAACGGTAAATACTAAATTATATTCTATATAAATTGATATATGAATAACTACCAACGCTATTACGAAAGTAAACACGGTAAGCCAAAAGAAGGTCTATTATCTAACCGCGCAAAAGAAAACTTAGCAACCATTATAAACCCAACCCACGCTCAGGTCGTTGCTTTTATCTTGTCTTTCCTAACTTTTACATTTGTCAGGCTTGCGCCAAAAGCTATACAGCATTGGGATAAGATACTACCTCAAACTGTAGAACATACACAAAAGTAATCTGTAGCTAAATAAAGAGGGCGCACCTAAACACGTACCCTCTTCTAGTTATCCTCACCCTAGGGGGCACAACAGACGACCAGAAAGGTTAGTGTCAGTTCACGGAAACAATGGTAGTTCCAAGCCTTCTAGTAGTTCTTTTATACTCATGCCTTTAGTCTCTGCAATAATCACAACAGTTAACCAAAGCTGCTTATTCAGAAAAACTTGTTCCATTGTGTTTAGCGCTTGTTTATTAACGCTCTCAGTTCCAAACAAGAGTTTATAAGTAGCATTGTGGCATTCTACAAGCCTTTGTTTCAGAGCAGTTCCTTTTAGCCCTGTGTTCACTTGGATAGCTCGACAAAAGGCTTTGTAAACACGTTCGCTTTCTAACATAAGTTCGACATTAGGAGGATTGTAGGCGGAACCAGTGTTGTTACCTTGGGTGTTCATTGGTTATGTCGTTTTACTCAGGTGAACTTGTTCTGTGTTACTATCATCAACTAACGCTGTTGGCTACCGTCTGGCTAATCACACCAGCTAACTTAACCCCAGTTATCTTACTTCCATTGTGTCTGCTGCACCCAGTTGCAAGGCATAGAGGTTTGCATAGACACCTTGCTGATTAATCAGTTCGGCGTGAGTACCCTGCTCGACAATTTGTCCCTGCTGAATTACTAATACCTGATCTGCCTGAGTAACTGTACTGAGGCGGTGGGCAATTACGAAACTGGTACGACCTTGCAGCAAGCGGGCGATCGCAGTTTGTACTAGCGCTTCTGTGCGGGTATCAATGCTGCTGGTGGCTTCATCTAGAATCAGAATTCGGGGGTTGATCAACACCGCACGCGCAATACTGATCAGTTGTCGCTGTCCTTGGCTCAGGGGTGCGCCCCGTTCACCCAATTGAGTTGTATAACCCTGTGGCAGCGAGGTAATGAACTCATGCACATTTGCCATCTGTGCAGCCGTTTCGATATCAGCTTGGGTAGTATCGGGAGCGCCAAAGGCAATGTTTTCGGCGACGGTGCCGCTAAACAGAATATTGTCTTGCAGAACGATGCCAATTTGATGCCGCAGACTTGCTTGAGTAACGCTACGCACATCAATATTATCAATTTTCACTACACCGCCAGATACATCATAGAAGCGCGAAATCAAGTTAATGATTGTACTTTTCCCCGAACCGGTCGGCCCGACTAACGCAACCATCTGCCCAGGATAAGCGTGCAAATTCACCCCTTTGAGAACCAATTGATCTGGGTTGTAGCCAAACTTGACATTCTCGAATGTCACCTCGCCTTGAATGGGCAACATTTCTATTGCATCGGGTGCGTCTTTGAGTTCTGATGGTTCATCTAGTAATAGAAAGATTCGCTCTAATCCGGCGAATGCAGATTGAGCTTGGGTGTAAAACTGGCTGAGAATCTGGATAGGGCGGAAGAATAGCTGGACGTAAAGTAAAAAGGCTGTCACCACACCCACTGTTGCAGCTCCTGTTACCGCGAGATAGCCGCCATAGGCTAGCACACCTGCGGTTGCTAGGGTGTTGAGAAAATCAATCGAGGGTAAAAAGGCTGAAGTAATTACCACAGCTTCCACATTGGCATCACGATTAGCAGCGTTGAGAATGTCAAATTTTGCGATGTTCATCTGTACACGATTAAATGCCTGTGCTTCTCGCACACTGCCAATATCTTCTTCCAACTTGGCAGAAAGCTCCCCAATCGTCTGTCGGGTAACGCGAAACTTGACTCTTGCCCAACGTGCAAATAAGCTTGTGGTAAAAATCATCAGTGGCACAACTAAGTTGCTCAACAAGCCAAGTTTCAGGTTGATTGAGAGCATAGCAATGACAATACCGACTAAACTGAAAGTGTTGCCCAACATTTGGGCGATCGTCAGTCCAAATGCCTGATTTACTGTATTGACATCATTCAGCAAGCGGCTCATTAAATCGCCTGCTTCGCTGCGATCGAAAAAGCTGAGTGGCAGACTTTGAATTTTAGTGAAAATGTCTTGCCTCAGTTGACCTAGCAATCGCTGCA
Source organism: Nostoc sp. (assembly GCF_054880495.1). Lineage (NCBI taxonomy): Bacteria > Bacillati > Cyanobacteriota > Cyanophyceae > Nostocales > Nostocaceae > Nostoc > Nostoc sp. Next base: position 5,310 of record NZ_JBTYKD010000078.1, on the reverse strand, counting down.
TAATCCAGCCGACTCGAAGAATTTGACCCCGGATTGCTAAAATACCAAGTCCGTAGTTGAGCGCTAATAGCCCTAATAATAGCAGTAGTCCTTGCAAATTCCCTTGTGCAATTAGGTGATCAATCGACCAGCCAAGAAAGAATGGGCCAATTGCTTGGGTTACGGCACCAATAAATACTAATGTCAGGGCGATGGGAATTTCTTTGCGATAGAGTTGCAGGTATTGCAAAAAGCGCCGCAGGGTAGAAAGTTGCTGACTCGCCTGCTCAGATACAACAACGGGAACTGTGCCTCTCATAAAAATTTGGGATTTTAGATTTGGGATTTTGGTGAAGCAACGCGGGAACAGGGGGTTTCCCCCATGAGCGACTGCTGAACTCGAAGAGATTAAAAGTCTTTATTACAATTTCCAGCTATAGCACAGACCTAACCTCCAGCCCCTTCCCTACTAGCGTTGGGGAGTAAGATTCAAAGCCTTTCTCCTTTTAGGAGAGAGGTCAAAGTGTATTGCATACAAACGAGAAGCGCTATAGAGTAATTATCCTAACTTGAGATCATTTTTTTGCTTCGGCTTTACCTGAGATTCCAAAATTACACCGTAGAGTGGGCTGCTTTGCATTAATTCCTCGTGGGTGCCTTGTGCCACCAATCGTCCTTTATCCATCAGAAAAATCCGATCGGCATTCTTGACGGTACTGATGCGTTGAGCTACTACAAAAGTTGTACAAGCTTTTTGGCGCATTAAGTCATCTAGTTTGGCTTGTATTTGGGCAGCAGTTTTGGCATCCACAGCCGAGGTACTATCGTCCAAAATTAAAATACTGTAATCGGTTAGTAAGGTACGAGCGATCGCAATTCTTTGTTTTTGTCCACCAGATAAGCCCACGCCCCGTTCTCCCACAATCGTCTCGTAGCCATCGGGTAGACTGATAATAAAATCGTGCATTTGTGCGGTTTTTGCAACCTCAATCACCTGCTTTAACGTTGCATCGGGTTTTGCGTAGGCAATGTTTTCGCGGATTGTGCCAGAGAAGAGGGTAGTTTCCTGAAATACAATTCCAATACGCGATCGCAGGCTTTTTAGTGTGAAACTTGTTACATCTCGTCCGTCAATACGAACTGCTCCCCCTGTAACATCGTAAAAGCGGGGAATTAAGTTCATAATTGTGCTTTTTCCTGAGCCAGTCATCCCTAGAACCGCGATCAGTTCGTTGGGTTTCGTTTCAAAGGAAACTTCTTTGAGAGTTTCGGTTGTCGCTCCGGGATAGCGAAAGGAAACATTTTCAAAGGTAATTCTACCTCCGCAGGTGTCAAATGGGACAGCACCGGGGCGATCGCGAATTTCTACCTCTGCATCTACAACTTCATAGACTCGTTCGGCGGAAGCAGCTGATTGAGCGATCGCCGGTGCAGCAAATCCAATCAACAAAATTGGTTGGAGAATCAACGCTACGTAGGAGTTAAACGCCACGAGTTCGCCAATGGAGAATCTCCGCCCAATCACCTGCGCTCCCCCGTAGGCGAAAACTGCCAGTGTTACCAAATTACTCAGCAAAAATATCAACGGCAAGGTATCACGAATCGCGCTAATGGTCTTCATGTTTGCCTTGAGTAGGGCATCATTCATGGTCGTGTAACGCGACCTTTCGGTTGACTCCCGCACAAAGGCTTTCACTACTCGGATTCCTAATAAGTTCTCTTGTAATACTGCATTTAGGTCGCTCAGTTGTTCTTGTACTTGCCGAAAAAGTTTGTTATTTCCGTTGATAAATCGCGCCATCAACGATGCAGCTAGGGGTATTACCGTTAGCGTAATCAGTGCCAGTTTCCAGTTCATCAGCAGCAAAATCACCGAAACAGTTACCAATGTCACAATTCCACCAATGACTTGAATTAAGCTGGTGGCAACAAAGGTACGGATCTGCTCAATATCGCTGGTGACACGGGTTAGTAGTTGGGAAGTCTGCGCTTGGTCATGATAGCTGAAACTGAGATTTTGAATCTGGCTGAAAATTTTGTTTCGCAGGTCATAAGCTACACCCTGAGACACTGCTTCTGCTAAATAGCTTTGTCCAAAGTTAAATATACCACGAGCGATCGCGGCGACTACCATCCAGGCGGCGCTATATAGCACAATTTGGATGTTTTGTTTGATAATGCCCTGATCAATTCCCCAGCGAAATAGTTGCGGGGTAATTGCGTTGGCGATCGTCAACAGCAACAGGCTGGCTAAGGCTCCCAGCGAAGTCCATCGGTAAGTACTCAAACTTTTAAGCACGCGCCCGGTTGACTGGATCGACGAAGTTTCCTGGAGTTCTGCTTGCTGAACCAATGGTATTTACCCCTGTATCTTTGGAAAATTATCTCCTACTTTGATTGTAATAATTGTAAAAAACCAATTAGCGAAGCTGGGGAAGTGAATCAGATCGGGATTTTATGTCCCTGGCTTACCTCACCCTCAATCCCTCTCCTTATAAAGGAGAGGGAAGCTAGATACAGGATGAAGTTTTGCATTTTATTTAATCCACGTTCCTAAGAAAAGGTTATAGTCCGTTTTAACGGACTTTAGCTATGAGCCTCTGAACTTCAGTTCTGGACGGTTTCTGTCTAAAACGAAATAGCCTTAAAATCGCCATTCCAAGTAGTTATTGATTTGGGAGTTAAGGTATGAATGCTGAAGAGTTGTTGAGAAGATATGCTACTGGAGAGAGAAATTTTGCTGGAATTGAATTTGACCTAAAATACCAAGGTTTGTTTGGACTTGGTTTGTGTATGAATTAAATGTACATTAAACGCGGTCTAGGTTCAGGAATTGGACGCCCTAAATCCTTAGCTGTTTCTATCCATTCCTGCATAACTAATTCTACATTATGCAGGGCTTCTTGATAATTATCGCCATCAGCAGCACAACCTAATAACTCTGGCACTTCAGCAATAAAGGCTTGCTCTAATTCACTCCAGTAGAGAATAATTTCATAGCGAAACATCATTCTTCGTTCCTAGCTTATACTTGATAATTACTGCACGAACTTGTTTAATTTGATAGCTTTTGGCTTTTCCTTTCTTATGTTGCAGGTTCAATATCTCCTCAACATCGGCTTTGACAAAAATCCGATGATCGCCACGAATCCGCTCATCAAAGCCTAGTCTATATAAAAGTTGCCACAGTTGGGCGAAAGGGATATCTGTATCAGAAGTCCCAGAGAGAATTTTTTCTAAGAGTTTATCTTGCTGACTCACGTTTTTTTGACTATCTTAATGTTTGTTTTGACTATCGTGGAGCCGTAAAATCGTGGCGAATTCTGGGTTGAAATTTAAACCCATAGGGGAGGCAGCGCATTGCGGTGAGGCAGTCCGGTCTTGGGGGTTTCCCCCATGAGGAACTGCCGAACCCGAAGGGGGGTTCCCACGCCACTCCCCCCAACGGAGGAAACCTCCGCAAGGGGGTGGCTCCCCGTTGTAGCGACTGCCGTCGCGCAGAGGCACGCAGAGAATTTACTACGACTTCATGAAATGTTGTACTTAGCCTCCAGAGGCAAAAGTACGCCGATCAAGGGTTAACCTCAGTATAAATAATTAGCAGTTTGACAGCAGTTATTTTAACATTCACCCTGAGCTTATTTACAAAATTAAGTTTATCTTCTCCAAGGCAGAAGACTGAAGAAGTAAATTTGCACAACCAGCAAGTGTTTAGAGCGATTCTTAGATGAATAAAAACACCTGACTTCAATTAAAGCCAGGAACTATAATCTAGAGTTCTCTTGACTCCCCAATCAACGGGAGTATTCAACCCAACCGAGAACCGCTATACTCAAATTTATAAGTGATATAGGCAACTAGAGAGGGCAAAATGTTGAGATTGCTCATATCATAGGCTGAGGTATAAATCCTTCTTAGTTAATGTTAAATATTGAGTAAGAAATATTACGTAAATATGAAAAACCAAATTTTCAGCGCAGCCACATTTTTAACAACGATTATTTTGACAACAAGCGTACAAGCCGCAAATTCTGAACATATCAAACAGTTATTGGCAACCAAACAATGTCAAAATTGTGATTTGACTAGTGCAGGTTTAGTGATGGCTGACTTATCTGGAGCCAATTTGAGCGGTGCTAATCTCACAGGTGCTAACCTCAGCCGTGCAAACTTGAGCGGCGCAGATTTGCGGGGTGCAAACTTGAGTGGCGCTAGTTTATTTGGTGTTAACCTGAGCCAAGCTAAATTTGGTGGGGCAAATTTGACGGGTGCTGATTTGAGAAATACTTATTTAGCAAATGCAGAACTGACTGGTGCAAACTTGAATGGCGCTGACTTCCAGGGTGCAGTTGGTATACCATTACAAATTGCTTCACCAGAAGAATTTTATGCTTGGGGTGTAGCAGAAGGGCAAAAAGGCAACGAACAGCAAGCAATCAGTTATTTTAATCAAGCGATCGCTATTAAACCAGAATATGCTGGTGCTTATTTAGCTCGTGGTGTCGCCCGTTACCAAATACTAGATAGGCCAGGTGCATTCCAAGATGCCCAAGTTGCTGAAAAGTTGTTTACATCCCAAAGCAACAGCCTGGGAACGCAAACAGCCCAAGCTTTTATTAAAGAACTGCAAGCACCCGTAAATGATAAGGTAAGCACTGGTAGCCCCAGTTTCGTTGACTTTTTGGGAAGTCTTGGCTCAGTCTTGCTCCAGTTCTTACCTTTTTGAGTGCTTCTTTTTTCAGGGGAAGAGTTGAAAGAACAGACGGATAATAACAGATGACTTTATCTAACAAATTATGGACAACTAATCAAGACTTAGCCCAAGCTTGCCTAGAGCATCCTTTTGTTAAAGGCATTGGCGATGGTACTCTTGAGAAGGTGAAATTTGCTTACTACGTAGGACAAGATGCTTTTTTCTTAGAAGCTTTTGCCCGTGCGTATAGTATCGCCGCAGCTAAAGCACCAGACTGGTTAGGTTTCACCACATTTCATAACTTAGCTAGTGGAGTTTTAGAAGAACTGCGGCTACATAGTGGCTATGCTTCTGAGTGGGGAGTCAATTTGCATTCTGTAGAACCAGGAACAGCTACCCGCCGTTATACTGACTTTTTGTTAGCAACTGCTTGGGGTGGAGATGTGGGTTTAACTGCGGCGGCGATGTCTCCCTGTATGCGTTTGTATGCCTTTTTAGGAGAACAGTTGGCTCGTAACGGTATTCCTAATCATCAATATGCAGACTGGATTCGTACTTACAGCAGCGCAGATTTTCAACCATTAACAAAACAATTAGAAAGTTTAGTTGACAATTATGCCACTACTAATGCTGTTGTA